>CALUFR010000062.1 GCA_944319875.1 uncultured Bacteroides sp. | reverse complement strand
GTTAATGGTTAATGGTTAATGGTCAATGGTTAATGGTTAATACGTGGTAAAAGGACTCATGCGCAGCCCATTAACCATTAATCATTAACCATTGAACATTGCGGGCAAAGCCCGCTAAATTCCCATTCACTCCTCCAGCGAGCGAGGACGATCCGCTGCGTCGGCACCAAAGGCCTTGTTGGGCTCGGCGCCCATTTCGAAGCTCAGGGTGCCACCCTGCATGATGTCCTCGTAGCTGATGTAGCTCTTCGTGTAAGGCTTGCCGTTCAGGCGGACAGACTGAATGTACTTGTTCTCCCGGCTCACACCCGGTGCCTCGACGGTAAAGGTCTTGCCCTGAGGCAGGTTGACCGTCACCTTCTCGAAGAGCGGGCTTCCGAATACGAATATGCCGTTGGACGGATTTACCTGATAGAAGCCCAAGGCGGAGAGTACATGCCAGGCGGACATCTGACCGCAATCTTCATTGCCGATGATGCCTTCGGGGCGGTCGGTGTAGAAGTTGTGCTGGATGTAGCTGATCTTCTCCGCCGTCTTCCATTGCTGGCCGGCGTAGGCGTAGAGATAGGCCACGTGGTGGCTGGGCTCGTTGCCGTGGGCATACATACCTATCAGGCCGCTGATGTCGGCGGATGCGTGTTCGCCCATATCGCCCTCGGCCACAAAGAGAGAATCCAGCTTGCCCACAAAGCGCTCGTCGCCTCCCATCAGGGCAATCAGTCCTTCGGGATGCTGGGGCACGAAGAAGGTGTAGTGCCAGCCGTTTCCTTCGCAGAAGTCGCCCCATCCGTGGATGGACTGGAAGGGGTCGTAGGGCGTGCGCCAGCTGCCGTCGTCCATCTTCGGACGGATGAAGTTGATGCTCTTGTCGAAGTATTGCTCATAGTAATGTCCGCGCTTCAGGAAGGTATCGTAGATATCCTGCTTGCCCATCTTCCGGGCCATCATGGCCAATCCCCAGTCGCCCACGGCATATTCCATGGCGATGGAAGTGGCTTCGGGCATCTTGTCGCAAGGAATCCAGCCCTTCTCCATCACGTAGGGCACACCGCGCTGCTTCTCGTAGGTGGCCGAGGCAACCATGGCGTTCAAAACCCGTTCGGCGTCGAAGCCCTGGAAGCCTTTCAGGTAGGCGTCGGCAATGACGGGGATGGCGCTATAGCCGGGCATCTGGTTGGTTTCTCCTCCCACCAGCGGCCAGACGGGGAGCTTGCCCTGCTGGTCGTAGATGCTCAGCATGGAATTCACCATGTCGGGCACAAGTTGGGGCTGAATAATGGTGAGCAGGGGATGGAGCGTGCGATACGTGTCCCACAAGGAGAAGGTGGAGTAGTTTGTCCAGCCGTTCGCCTTATAGATTTTATCGTCGTGTCCACGGAATTCGCCGTTCACGTCGGTATAGAGCGTCGGGGCGATAAACATGTGGTAGAGGCCTGTATAGAAGATCTTCTTGGCACGTTCGTCCGCACTCTCCACGTCGATGCACGAAAGCATCCGGTTCCACCGCTCTCCGGCATCTGCACGCACTTTTTCGAAGTCCCATCCGGGTTGTTCGGCCTCCATATTGGCCAGGGCGTTGGCACAGCTGACGGAGGACAAGGCCACCTTGAGCTGCACGTTCTTGGGCTGCCCCTTGAAGGTGAGCACGCCTTTCACGGCCTTACCCGTCAGTTCATCCTGCCCGGCCGGGGCATCGTCGTCGAACACGGCCACGCTCTCAATGGGCTGTTCGGACTTCAGAACAAAGAACACCTTGTGTTGCGGGCTCCATCCCTTGGAGAAGCGATAGCCCTCGACGGTGTATTCGTCCACGCGCTTCAGGCCTGTCTCGAAGGCACGGTCACCGTTGCCTTCCTTTAGGTTCACCAGCAGGCGGGGCGTGCCTTCCCCGGGATAGGTGTAGCGATGGATGGCCACACGATCTGTGGCCGAGAGCTCAGCACGCACGCCGTTGTCCATCAGGAGGGAATAGTAGCCGGGGGCCACCTCCTCGTTGTCGTGCGAATAGTAGGTGGAGCAGGCGCCTTCGATGTCGTCCTGCTCGCCGCGGGCGGTGCGCACTTCGCCCACGTAGGGCATCAGGAGGACATCGCCCAAGTCGGCACACCCGGTACCGCTCAGATGCGTGTGGCTGAAGCCTATCAGCACACTGTCCGAATAATGATAGCCGGAGCACCAATCCCAGCCTTTATGGATATTCTGGGGACCTATCTGCACCATACCCAAGGGGACACTGGCACCGACAAAAACATGCCCGTGCTCGCCCGAACCGATATAGGGATCTACATAGCCGAGGTAGTCCCGAGCAGCATTGTTTTCTTTTTGCGAGACGCATGAAGAGGACGTCAGGGCCAACACACCGCATAACGCCGCGCCTGTGATATATGAAAAGGGTTTCATCGTCAATGATTGTTTGGGTTTATTCTATGTTTCTTATTGGATACTGTTCAGCAGGTCCAGCTTGCCGTCGTTAATCAGCTTGATGATGAGCTCGCCGAACAACGTGTTCTGCCAGGCAAACCACTTGCGGGTGAACTTCTCGGGATTGTCCTTGTGGAAGGACTCGTGCATGAAGCCCGTGCCGGCATCGGTCGCCATCAGCATGCGGACGCACTCCTTGATCTCTGCATCATCTTGGCTGGTGAAGGCTTTCATCATGATGCTCATGGGCCACACCATATCATATCCGATGTGCGGGCCTCCGATGCCCTCACCGGCCTTGCCGCGGAAGAAATAGGGATTGTCCTCGCTCCACACGAAGCGGCGGGTGTTCTGATAGATGGGGTCGTTCACATCCACATCACCCAAATAAGGCAGAGCCAGGAGGCTAGGCACGTTGGCGTCGTCCATCAGCATGCAGCTACCATAACCATCCACCTCGAAGGCGTAGATGGTGCCGTACTTCGGATGCTCGACCGTGGCATATTTCTTCAGGGCCTGCTCTACTTCATCGGCCAGGTCGGTGCACTGGCGGGCCAGGCCTTTGTTGCCGTTCACTTCCGTCAGGATTTCGGCCGCCTTACGCAGGGAGGTCACGGCGAAGAAATTGGACGGCACGAGGAAGGGCAACGTCGTGGCGTCGTCCGACGGGCGGAAGCTGGAGACAATCAGGCCGACAGGATTGACGGGTGCTCCCCAGCCGTCGTTGATCATCGTGTCGGTGGCGCGCTCGGTCTTGCGCTGGAAGCGGTAAGGGCCTTTGTCGCCTCCCTTGCGTTGCTGCTCCTTGAAGGTGCGCAGGACGTTTTCCACGGCCTTCAGCCAGGTCTCGTCGAACACGCTGGCGTCTCCCGTCACCTTCCAATAATGATAAGCTAAGCGCAGGGGATAGCACAAGGAGTCGATCTCCCACTTGCGCTCGTGCAATTCGGGCTTCATGTCCGTGTAGTCACTTGCCCACTCGCTTCCCTTCGCACCGTCATTGAAGGCGTTGGCATAGGGGTCAAGGTTGATGCACAGGAGCTGACGACGGATGACGCCTTCCAGCATCTCCTTCAGCTTGGGGTCTTCGTTGGCGAATTGCACATAGGGCCACACCTGCGCACCCGAGTCGCGCAACCACATGGCGTGGATGTCACCCGTATAGACAAAGGTGTCGGGCTTGCCGTTCAGCATGCGGAAGTGCACTGTCGTGTCCAGCGTGTTGGGGAAGCAGTTCTCGAACATCCAAGCCAGATAAGGATTCTTCAACATAGCCTTGATTTCAGCGATTTTCTTCTCGATGATGTCCGACTGGAACAGACGGTCTTCCGGTTTGGGGCGCTGGCTGACGTAACGTCCGACGTTGTCGTTGGAAGCCGTAAAGACGACTTCCGGAAGTTGGTTGAACTCAGAGGACATCGCATGACGGGCCTCTGCTGCTGTAACACCCGATGCCATTCCCGACAAGATCAGGAGTGTGGCCAATAATTCTTTGTTCATCATATATCTATTCTGTTATTTGATTATAATCTCATCGGTAAACAACCACCCCATCACTTCGCGGTTCAGCAATCCCTGGAAGTGAACGTAGCGGGCCTTGGCCTGCCCCTCCCAGCGGTAGTTACGGAAGGTGAGCCGCTCCTCGGTGACGGGAACATCGGTGGCGATGCGCTTCATCTCCGTAAACTCCCGCCCGTCCTCGGACAAGGATATCACGACTTCCTTCGGGAGCCACACTTCAGGGCCGCGAAGCTGGAGGAAATCGGCTTCCACCAACCGGACGTCGGTCACCTTGCCCAAGTCGATGGTCACGTCCACGTCCTTACACAGGAAGCCCTGCCAGCGACGGTCGCCATAGGTCCATCCGCCGCGCACGCCGTCGGTCAGCGTAGAGTCGCCCGAAGCCGGATAGGCCGACGACCAAGGCTGTGCGTACTTCACCGGACAATTCAAGCCGAGATGCTCCACCGGATGCAGGGATTCGGGACGCTCGCCCACCTCCTTGCTCAGGTCGAAGGGATGATAGCCCTGCGCCTGCAACCAGCTCACTTCCTTCAAGGCGGCTTCACGGAAACGCGGCCAGTCCTTACGCTCCGGTTGTGTCCACGCCACCTCAGCCAAGGCCAGCAGACGCGGATAAGTCATGTATTCCAGATGTTCTTCCGTAGGTATATATTCGGCCCACACGTTGGCTTGCACACCCTGAATAAAGGGCTTTTCGTCGTCGGTCAGCTGGGCGGGGACGGGATTGTAGGAATAAACTTTCTCCAGCGTCAGATAGCCGCCGATGGCTTCGGGTTGTGTGGCGGGAGCGTCCTGATAGGCGTCCAGGTAGCAGAATTCACCCGGCGTCATGATAACGCCGTGTCCGGCCTTGGCCGCCGTGATGCCGCCCTGCTCGCCCCGCCAGGACATCACCGTGGCACTGGGAGCCAATCCGCCCTCCAATATCTCGTCCCAACCTATCAGTTTCCGGCCGTGGTCGTTCAGGAACTTCTCCATGCGGTGTATCAGGTAGCTCTGCAACTCTTTCTCGTCTTTCAGCCCTTCCTTGCGGATGCGCGCCTGGCACTTCGGACATTTCTCCCAACTGCTCTTGGCCGCTTCGTCGCCTCCGACGTGTATGTACTCCGATGGGAAAAGCGCTATCACTTCCGTCAAGACGTTCTCCAGGAAGGTGAAGGTCTCTTCATTGCCGATGCAAAGCTCGCCATTCTGATAAGGCTTGCCCGAGCAGGACAACTGGGGGAATACGGCCAGCACTTCCTCCGAATGGCCGGGCATCTCAATTTCGGGAATGACGGTGATGTGCAGCTTGCGGGCATATTCCAGCACCTCGCGCACGTCGTCCTGCGTGTAATAGCCGCCGTCGGCGCCCGGATCATCCTTGCGGCAATAGTGGCGGTCGCCCTTCCACCAGGCTTTCCAATTGGGATAAGGGCGATAGGCCGTCTGCTCGGTCAGCTCGGGATAGCGCTTGATCTCCAGACGCCAGCCGGCGCCGTCGGTCAGGTGCCAGTGCAGGCGGTTCAGCTTGTAGCGCGCCATGGCGTCGAGCTGCTTCATGACGAACTCTTTTGAGCGGAAGTGGCGAGACACGTCCATGTGCATGCCCCGATAGCCGAAGCGGGGATAATCACTCACGCTGACGCAGGGCAGGACAAAGCCGGCCTCCTCCTTCTCCGCCATCTGCAACAACGACTGGAAGGCGTAGAACAAACCTGTAGCCGTGGTGGCCTGCGCATGCACGCCTTCACTCCCGACGGTCAGTGTATAACCTTCGGGCGACTGAATGTTTGGCAAAGCGGGCACCAATTCAAAGCGGAAGGGCGCGTTTTCCTTCGCCGAAGCGACCAACCGGAAGGGGGAGGCTTCAAGAATCGCCGCCAGGTCGCCTCGCTCGCTCTCCGGCAGATTGGTGACGAACGCCTCTCCTTCCGAGAAGGAATAAGCGCCCGAATGGAGTTCACAAACTTGTGGTTGCGGAATCAGCGTGACTTCTTTCTGCACGGACGGGCCGCACCCCATCACCAGAAGTCCACATAAGCATAAAATCGACTGTATTTTCATGGCTTCTATTATTCTTTTATTTTCGGCGGCCTAAATTACGAATAATATTCGAAATACCGCCATCTATTCCAATAAAATCAAAAAATCACTTCAAACAGCTCGACGGAACCTTCTATCTCCATGCGAACACACTGAGCCATCCGCTC
Source organism: uncultured Bacteroides sp. (assembly GCA_944319875.1). Classification (GTDB taxonomy): domain Bacteria; phylum Bacteroidota; class Bacteroidia; order Bacteroidales; family Bacteroidaceae; genus Bacteroides. Next base: position 4,481 of record CALUFR010000062.1, on the reverse strand, counting down.
CACCCGCATGTAGGAGTTGCTCAACTCACTTTCAGACAAAATCCGCCCGTCGGCGTCCAGCTGGCGGAGCTTCACGGACGAAGCCTCTCCCGCGGGGCGCGTCAGGAAGGTACACGTGGCGGTGCCTTCCGGAAGCGAAAACGCCAGTACGCCTTCGTTGACAAACGAAGTGGAAGGACGCGCGTCGAAGGCGAACAAGGCTTCCGGCTTGCGGTCGGATTCCACCTCAAAGCCCAGCTTGTCCTCGCGCACGGGATTGACCTCGAACGAACGCACCGCCGCCCAGTTGGTCTTGGACGTGTGGAGCTTCTTCAGGCGGATATAACGCGCGTCTACGGCATCGCCCGTCCAACGGATGATGTATTTCTTCTCCAACGTGTCTGTCAAGGCCGTCCAGGTCTTGCCGTCCGCCGAATACTCCAGCAGGGCACGATCCAGATAATCCACATCGTCCGTGGAATTGCGCCCTTGCAGGATGGAGACTTCCGACACCGGCTTCACCCATCCCAGGTCCACGCCGATCCAGCTATGGTCGTTTTGTGCCGTGCCCGACGTATAGTAGGTGGTCGTGTCATTGTCGAACATCAGCTTGCTTTGCGTCGTGGCCAGCGTAGCGAACGAGCCGATGGCCCGATAGGTAGTGGGTTTCCAGCCCGCCTCGCGCGTATAGAAGGCGTTCAGCAGGTCGTCCATCGCGTATTCATAGAAGGGCTGGAGCTTCATCGTGCCCGCCTTGTGGGCGTTGTAGGCCTTCAAGTCTTCCTGAGTCATCAGGTTGTCGATATAGGCCTTCCAGAAATCTACGGCACTTCCCGTCTTGTAAAGTTCCATCAGGCGCAAGACCTTCTTGCCGCGGGTGCCCAGTTTGCCGAATTCCGTCAGCCAGGGGCGAAGTTCGTTCAACAACAAGCGGTTCTTGCACGCGGCTTCCATCAGAGCCGGCGTCTTCTCCACCTGTTCGAACTCGCGGAGCAGGGCGTCATAATCGGCTTGCGTATAAGGGTCGTTCATGCGGAAGGTTTTCGTCTCCCACGATTCGGCACGCCGGTAGCCCGTCTCCGTGTCACACGAATGGATGGCAAACGTGCGATAGGCGTCTTTCACCTCGGGCGCCAGTTCGGCCAGTCCCCGCTCCCAGCTGTCGATGGCGTTATAGGCGGAGACATTCCAGCCATAGTCGGCCACACTATACAGAGCCAGCTTCGAGGCCTCGCCATGCTCCATCGGATTGCTGATCAGACCGCACACTTCCCGGTTGGTCAGCGTGGTGTCCAAGCCGTAAGAGGGGCCTTGCATGATGATGTGGCGGGCGTAATCGGTCACGGGGAAATTCCACCAATAGAGCGCCGGACGGCGGATGCGGGAGTTTACCCAATCCATCGTTTCGCGCGTCAGGTCGCTACACACCACGTCGCCCGTCCAGAATACGTTGATGGAGGGGTCGAGCGTCTTGCCGTAGATGGCAAGGCTTCCGTTCGGAGAGGGGTTGGCCCATAATCTGGAGTAATCCGTGGGGCAGACAATGAGCGGAGCCACGCCCTCTTTCGCCTTCACGAAATCTTCGTTCAGGCGGTTCAGCAGTTCGGTCTGCTTGCGGGGATTGGTGCCCTCGCCGGAGATGTCGTCGAAGAAGATGGCAAAGGAGCGGACGCCCAGGTCGTACATCCAGTTGAATTTATTGACCAGATTGCGGTAGTCTTCCTCGTTCCATTTGATGTCCTGCCCCGGATGGATGGCCCAGACGAAATCCACCCGGTTGTGGTTACAGTCTTCCACCAGCTCGCGGATGTTCGCCGCCTGCTTCTCCGGATAGGGCTGGCGCCAATTAGGACAACTATGATAGGGATCGTCTTTCGGGCCATACAGGTAATAGTTCATCTTGAACTTACCGTAAAAGTCAATCAGAGACAAGCGTACCTCGTGCGACCAGGGTGTCCCGTAAAATCCTTCCACCACGCCGCGGTAAGGCAGGTCGGGATAATCGTTCACCACCAGATGCGGCAATTTTCCTCCGGCCGACACGGGACTCTCCATCACGGCCCTCAACGTCTGGAGGCCATAGAAGGCTCCCCGCTCGTCATAACCGGTGATGGCGACGCCTTTCTCGTCTATCACCAGCTCATAGGCGCCGGACACGGGCTTCACGCCTTTTTTCTCCGCTTGCTTGGCTCCGAACTCCATTTTCAGCGTCACGCCTTTCTTGTTCAAGGTCAGGAAATCCGCCTCCCCGGCCGGTGCGCTCTGCTTGCCTTTCAGCTTGAAGCCTCCGCTGATGTCCAGTGTCCCCTCGCCTATCCTTTTCAGCGAATGGGGAGTGGGATTGATAATCAACCCCTGATGATCCAACGCTTGTCCGGGCACCCGATTGACTTCCTGCGATTCCGATCGCTGGGTGCTCAGGTCAAACCCGTTCTCTTGTGCCGCCAGTCCTCCACACACCAGCATCGAGGCCATCAGCACACTCCATACTTTTCCGATTTTTTTCATACGATACTATTTTATTGGTTAATATTTTTAATTCGTTCGGTAAATGGGAATTTAGCGGGCTTTGCCCGCAATGGTTAATGGTCAATGGTTAATGGTTAATACGTGGTAAAAGGACTCATGCGCAGCCCATTAACCATTAACCATTAATCATTAACCATTAACCATTGCAGCCTTCGGCTGCTAAATTATCATTTATCCCCCCTTTGATCCGGATTCTTCTCTTTATAGAAATTCAGTCTTTCCGTCCAAGTTCTGTCCTCTAAGGGGAATACCTTATGCGTATTGGCCCATTCAATCCATTTCGTTTCCAGCTCCTCCACCTTGTCGGGGTAGCGGCGTGCTAGGTCGTTCGTTTCAAATGGGTCTTCGGCCAGGTTGATCAGTTCCCATTGGGCTTTCCGATTGGCCTTTACGAGCTTCCAGTCGCCATCGATGACGGCACAGGAGCTTTGATGCTCGAAGTAGAGTATCCGCGGCTCTATCGCCTTCCCTTCGGATGCGGACAACAGGCTTCGTCCCGGCAGATCGGCGTGACGGAAACCCTCGGGATAAGCGGCATGCCCCAGCTCCATGCACGTGGGCAGGATGTCTATGAGATGAGCCGGCTGACGGCAAACCTGTCCTTGCATCCGGTTTTTCCGCTTGTCGCCGCAGGTCAGGATAAACGGGGTGCTGGTGCCTCCCTGAAACACCCATTTCTTATAACTCCGGTAAGGCGTGTTCGAGAGGTCGGACATCAACTGCCCTAAGTAACCTCCTTCGTCGGTGGCGCCGTTGTCGCTGAGAAACATGAACACCGTATTTTCATAAAGTCCCTTCCGCTTGATGGTTTCCACCAGCTTGCCGATGCCTTCGTCCATGATTTCTATCATGGCGGCATAAGTGGCCATGTCGCGTGTCCATTGCTTCTGCTGCTCAGAGGTCAGGTCTTCCCAAGCCGGCCGTTTGCCTCCAAACTCCTTGTGAAAGACGGGCAACTCCATCCCGGCGGGAATGAGCCCCAGCTCCTTCTGCTTCTCGAAGCGCCGGCGACGCAATACGTCATACCCTTCTTTATAACGGTCCAGGCATTTCTCCACCGCCTCTGCCGGTGCCTGCAAGGGTAAGTGCGGGGCATAATGAGCCACGTACAGGAACATCGGTTGGGCAGGATCATGACGCTCCACGAAGCAGACGGCCGAGTCCGTAATGGCCCGGGTGTAGTAATAGTCATCGGGCACTTCCCGAATGCGTTCGAGGTCATTATAGAGCGGCTCGGGCTTGTAATAGCTTCCACCGCCATGCAGGCAACCATAGTAACGGTCGAAGCCCCGTTGCACGGGATAGCTGCCGTTTGGCGCGTCATAGGCGCCCGTGGTGGTGACATGCCATTTCCCGCTCATGTAGGTACGATAGCCAGCGGCTTTCATCACCTCGGCAATGGTGGGATAATCCTTGTCAATCTGCCCTCGGTAACCCGGTCGGTGTTCATCCACCTCGGCCATCCATCCCATGCCCACCTCGTGCTGGTATCGCCCGGTGAGCAAGGAGGCACGGCTGGGACAACTCCGCCCCGTGTTCTTGAACTGACTGAAGCGGACGCCTTCGGATGCCAGTTTGTCCAGATTGGGTGTCCGGATTTCACTACCGTAACAACCGATATCCGAAAATCCCATGTCATCACACAGGATCAGGACAATATTGGGAACATCTTTTTCTTGTGCGGCTGCCGAAAGCAAGCCGCATGTGCCGCACAAAGCGGAACACAACCATCTTTTCATCTCTTTTCCGTTTTTGTCGCCAAATATAATATTTTTGTACTTTTTCTTCGCTTGTTTGATTATGTACTTTTCTTTCGCTTGTCCGATTATGTACTTTTCTTTCGTCTTGATACGAAAGAAAAGATAGCAAAAGAAAGAATCAAGCGCTGAAGCTCAGAGGCTACTCCGCCCTTGCTTTTTGCTAAAAGGCAGAAACTCGCTTCGCTCAGACAGTCTGCCTTTCTTCACGCAAAA
>CALUFR010000061.1 GCA_944319875.1 uncultured Bacteroides sp. | reverse complement strand
ATTGCTTCGGCCTTGCCTCGTTTTTTTTTTTTCTATTCCTGGCCGTCACGGGCTTGAAACTGATGAAGGTGCGCCGCATTCGCTTGCGTCGTTGGTTCATCTGCTGCTCGTTGTTGCTGGTGTGGTTTTCTGTGTTTTTCGGCTTTGCGTTCTCCGGACTTTATGCCGACTCGTTCATCTACCTGGGCGGCATGCACGGCTACAACGTAGGGCGCTGGCTGGAGTCGCAGATAGGCACGCCCGGCGTGTGGCTCCTCTTGCTGGTCACGGCCATCTGTTTCTTCATCTACCTGAGCGCGCGCACCGTGGTGTGGCTTCGAGAGGTATTCTCACTTCGGTTCTTGAAGAAGAAGAGTGGGGGAGCTTCGGGAGCTCAAGACCGTGTGCCCGAAGAAGGCAAAGTGCCCGGTCTGTTCACCAGTTCGTGGACAGGGCCGAATATCCCGAAGGAGGAAGTAAGCGAAGAGAAAACAGATGAAACGGATGCGGACAAGGAGGACACCGATGAAGTCTCACTCGAACTGGACAACACGCGCGAGCCCTTGCATCCTTCGCCAGAGGATGTGGGCATGATAGTGGAGGTGCCCGAATCTGAACCCGTGGAGAAAACCGACGAAGGCGTGCAGGAACCCGGCTTCGAGGTGGAGGCGAACGAGGACGAGGAATATCAGGGCGGGGAACAGGAACCCTACAACCCGCGCCTGGACCTAGAGAACTACCATTTCCCTACGCTGGACCTGATGAAGCATTACGATGACAACGGACCCAATGTGGACATGGAGGAACTGAACGCCAAGAAGGACAAAATCGTGGCTACCCTGCGCAGCTTCGGCATCGAGATAAGCTCCATCAAGGCCACCGTGGGACCTACGGTGACGCTCTACGAGATTACTCCCGAGCAGGGCGTCCGCATCTCCAAGATACGCAACCTGGAGGATGACATCGCCCTGAGCCTCTCCGCCCTGGGCATCCGCATCATCGCCCCCATCCCCGGCAAGGGTACCATCGGCATCGAGGTGCCCAACGAGAAGCCTAAAATCGTGTCCGGGCAGAGCATCATCGGGAGCAAGAAATTCCAGGAATCGACCTATGACCTGCCCATTGCCCTGGGCAAGACCATCACGAACGAGGTGTTCATGGTAGACTTGGCCAAGATGCCCCACATCCTCGTGGCGGGTGCCACGGGACAGGGTAAGTCCGTGGGACTGAACGCTATCATCACTTCCCTGCTCTACAAGAAGCACCCGTCCGAACTGAAGTTCGTGCTCGTAGACCCCAAGAAGGTGGAGTTCAGCATCTACTCCGTCATCGAGCACCACTTCCTGGCCAAGCTGCCCGACGAGGCCGAACCCATCATCACCGACGTGACCAAGGTGGTGCAGACGCTCAATTCGCTCTGCGTGGAGATGGATACCCGTTATGACCTCTTGAAAGCCGCCCACGTGCGCAACGTCAAGGAGTATAACGAAAAGTTCATCAACCGTCGGCTCAACCCGGAGAAAGGACACCGATATATGCCTTACATCGTGGTGGTCATCGACGAGTTCGGCGACCTTATCATGACCGCGGGCAAGGACGTGGAGCTTCCTATCGCCCGCATCGCCCAGCTGGCGCGCGCCGTGGGCATCCACATGATTATCGCCACGCAACGTCCTACGACGAACATCATTACGGGCACCATCAAGGCCAACTTCCCGGCGCGCATCGCTTTCCGCGTGTCCGCCATGGTAGATTCGCGCACCATCCTCGACCGTCCGGGAGCCAACCAGCTGATAGGCAAGGGTGACATGCTCTTCCTCCAAGGTGCCGACCCTGTGCGTGTGCAATGCGCCTTCATCGACACGCCCGAGGTGGTGGAAATCACCAAGTACATCGTCCGCCAGCAGGGTTATCCTACGGCCTTCTACCTGCCCGAATATGTGGACGAGAATAGCGGGAGCGACCTGGGCGAGGTGGACCTGGGACGCAAAGACCCCCTCTTCGAGGATGCGGCACGGCTTATCGTGACCCACCAGCAAGGCTCTACTTCACTCATCCAGCGCAAGTTCTCCATCGGTTACAACCGTGCGGGCCGCCTGATGGACCAGCTGGAGAAGGCGGGCATCGTAGGTCCTGCACAAGGGAGCAAGCCGCGCGACGTGTACTTTGTCGACATCGTGTCGCTGGAAGATTTCTTGAAAACATTATAAATCTCCCGGGAACTATGAGAAGAGCAAATGTGTATATATTTAGCTGGCTGATGTTTCTTGTGGCCGCATTGCCCGTCATGGCTCAGGAAAACGAAGCCAAAGTGTTATTGGACCGGATAGCCGAGAAATTCCACCGTTCAAATGGGATATGGGTTCATTATTCGGTGCGTTCGGTTGAAGGATCTTCATCGGGAACCATTCAATTGAAGGGGGAGAAATTTCTCCTCCGGTCAATGGGAGGTATAACCACTTGGTTTGACGGGCGTACCCAATGGACTTACCTGGAAGCGAATGACGAGGTGAACATCTCCGAACCTGCTCCGGAGGAGTTGCAGACGCTTAGTCCCTTCGCCTGGACAGGACTCTATCGGCAGGGCTATACGTTGCAGCTGGAATCGAGTGGCAAACGGGCTTCCATTATCGTGATGAAAGCTACGAACCCCGCTGCTGATTTGCAACGTATCCAACTCTATGTGGAACATGTAGAGCTGCTTCCCATGGAAATACGCATGCGGAGGAAGAACAGCGGCGAGGATATGGTAATCAAATTATTGGCATGTGATATGGACAAAAACTATCCGGACAGTCTGTTTGTCTTTGACAAGAAAGATCATCCCACTGCCGAAGTCATTGATTTAAGATAACGAAAACATTAATATACTGAGGATTTATGGAAAAAGAACAAGTGAAATGCCTGATTATAGGTTCCGGTCCCGCCGGATATACTGCGGCTATTTATGCCGGACGCGCCAACCTGGCTCCGGTGGTTTACGCCGGACTTCAACCCGGAGGTCAGCTTACCACGACCACGGATGTAGAGAACTTTCCGGGTTATCCGCAAGGTATAAGCGGCCCCGAACTGATGGAAGACTTGCGCAAGCAGGCCGAGCGCTTTGGCGCGGACGTACGCTATGGCGTGGCTACGCAGGCCGATCTGAGCGAAAAGCCTTATAAAATTACGATTGATGATGAAAAGATTATCGAGGCCGAAACGATTATCATCGCGACAGGTGCCGCGGCCAAGTACTTGGGCTTGGAGGATGAGAAGAAATATGCGGGTATGGGCGTGAGTGCCTGTGCCACGTGCGACGGATTTTTCTACCGCAAGAAAGTGGTGGCCGTAGTGGGTGGCGGAGACACGGCTTGCGAAGAAGCCTCCTACCTGGCCGGCTTAGCCAGCAAAGTGTACCTTATTGTACGCAAACCCTATTTGCGCGCGTCGAAAGTGATGCAGGAGCGTGTGATGAAGAACGAAAAGATTGAGGTATTGTTCGAGCACAATGCCGTGGGGCTCTATGGTGAGAATGGAGTGGAAGGCGTACACTTGGTAAAGCGTATGGGCGAGGCCGACGAGGAGCGCTACGATGTGCCTGTTGACGGTTTCTTCCTGGCCATTGGCCACAAACCGAATTCGGATATCTTCAAGCCTTATTTGGATACGGATGAGGTAGGCTATATTCTGACTGAGCCGGGTACGCCGCGCACTAAAGTGCCGGGCGTCTTTGCCGCAGGTGATGTGGCCGATCCTCACTATCGCCAAGCCATTACGGCGGCGGCCAGTGGATGCCAAGCAGCTATTGAGGCGGAGCGATACTTGCTAAATGGCTAAACAACGAATGGTTAATGGTTAATGGTTAATGATTAATGGTCAATGGTTAATGATAAATTCATTGTTCTTATTAACCATTGACCATTAATCATTAACCATTATTTTTTCTCATCCTATTTTGCTGATTTTCTTCAGCTTTTCTTCTTCGATAATCTTGATTTTCCGTCCGTCGATGGCGATGAGTCGTTCGGCGGCAAATTGTGACAAGGTGCGGATGGCATTTGATGTAGTCATGTTCGACAAATTGGCCAAATCCTCGCGCGAGAGGTAGATGCTTAGTGTAGAGCCGTCTTCTTCCAACCCGTAACTCTCCTTGAGGAATAGGAGCGATTCGGCCAAGCGGCCGCGAATGTGTTTCTGGGTAAGGTTGACCGTACGTTCGTCGGCCACGCCTAAGTCCTTGGACAATTGCTTGATGAAGAACATGGCCAAGCCATTGTTTTGTGTGATAAGAGTAGTGATGACACTCATGGGGATTTGGCAGATGACCGAGGGCTCGAATGCGGCGGCGGCCGTGATATAGTCTTCTCCGGAAAAGTAGGCTCTGTAACCGAAATATTCCACCGGCTTGATCATGCGGATAATCTGGCTTCTTCCTCCAACACCGTCCTTATAGATTTTTACTTTACCACTCAGCAGGCACATCAGGTGAGTGGGAGTTTCTCCTTCACAATGGATGACTTCGTTTTTCTTGTAATTCTGAAGTGTGAAATGGTTAGCGAGAAGCTCCCGTTGTTCTTCGTTCAGTGGAGACCACATGTCGGCGATGAGCTCCTGAACTTTTATGCCAGATAGATTTGTTTTTACCATGAGTGCTGTAAAATTGTGTTCTATAGCACAAATGTAGAAAGAAAAAATTAAAAAACACACATTTGTAACAAAAATGTGCAATTTGGACGAAAAAGAAACTTCAAAACGGGAAAAAGTAACGGAAATGTGGGTTTATAACGGTTAGCGGTTAGTGATTGGTATGTCATTGTGAAACCACCAACCACTAATCACTAACCGCTAATGATTATTTCGTAAACAATAGCTCGCGATACTTGGGCAATGGCCAAATTTCATCATCCACCTCCATTTCCAGGTGATCGATGTGGTCGCGGATGCTCTCCAAGTAGGGGCGTACCGTTTCTTCGTAGGCGAAAGCCTTGTCTTTGTAATTGTCCATGTGATTGGCCACTTTGCGTGCTTCGGTCATTTGGCGCACTTGCATCTTGATGGCCGTCACGCGGCGGGAAATCTCGCGGATAAGTTCCTTACGGTCGGCGCTGAGTTCTTCGTATTCCTCGGGTGAGAATGTTTCGCGCAGGCCGCGGAGGTTCTCCAACAGGCGGTTTTGGTAGCTGACGGCCGTAGGGACAATGTGGTTGATGGCCAAGTCACCCAGAACGCGGCTTTCAATCTGTACTTTCATGGTGAACTTTTCCAGTTCGACCTCCAGGCGGCTGTTCAGTTCGGTCTCATTGAAGATGCGCTCACCGATGTAGACAGAGCGGGCTTGGTCGTCCACGATGTGCATCAGGGCTTCGGGCACGTGGCAGATGTTGGTCAACCCGCGTCGCGCCGCCTCTTGCTTCCATTCTTCGGAGTAGCCGTCACCTTCGAAGCGGATGGGCTCGGAGGCGATAATCAGTTCTTTCAGCGTGCGGAAGATGGCTTCGTCTTTGCTATCCCCCTCTTCCATAGCCTTGTCTACCGAGGCCTTGAATTCATTCAACTGATTGGCCATGGCAGCGTTGATGGCAATCATGGCGGCGGCACAATTGGCGGATGAACCCGCGGCGCGGAATTCAAAGCGGTTGCCGGTGAAGGCGAAAGGCGAGGTTCGGTTGCGGTCGGTCGTGTCGAGCAAGATTTCGGGGATACGTCCGATGCCCAGTCTCAGGGTCGTTTTCTCGTCGGCGCTCATCTTGTTGGAGCTGGCTTGTTTGGCAATCTCGTCGAGGACGGATGAGAGCTGGCCGCCCAAGAAGATGGACAGGATGGCGGGAGGAGCTTCGTTGGCTCCCAGGCGGTAACTGTTTCCGGCGCTGGCGATGGAGGCACGTAGCAGGTTCTGATTTTTGTAGACCATCATCAGCACATTGACGAGAAACGTGAGGAAGAGCATGTTGCTCTTCGGGTTACTGCCGGGGCTGAAGAGGTTGATGCCTGTATCGGTGCAAAGTGACCAGTTGTTGTGCTTGCCGCTTCCGTTTACGCCACTATAGGGCTTTTCGTGGAGGAGCACGGCAAAATTATGTTTGCGGGCAATGCGCTTCATCAGGTCCATTACCTGCTGGTTGTGGTCGTTGGCCAGGTTGACATTCTCGAAGATGGGAGCCAGCTCGAACTGGTTGGGCGCCACTTCGTTGTGGCGTGTCTTGACGGGGATGCCCAGCTTATGGCATTCGATCTCCAGCTCCTTCATAAAAGCGGTGACGCGCGGCGGGATGGAGCCGAAATAATGGTCTTCCAATTGTTGGTCTTTGGCCGAGGAATGTCCCATCAAGGTTCGCCCTGTCAGGCAGAGATCCGGGCGGGCGTTGTAGAGCGCCAGGTCAACGAGGAAGTATTCCTGTTCCCATCCCAGGTTGGCATATACGCGGTTGATGTTTTTGTCGAACAGCTTGCATACCTCGGTCGCCGCTTTGTCCACGGCATTCAGGGCTTTCAGCAAAGGGGTTTTGTAGTCAAGAGCTTCACCGGTGTAGGCGATGAAGATGGTGGGGATACAGAGAGTGGTGTCCACGACAAAGGCCGGCGAAGATACGTCCCACGCCGTGTATCCGCGGGCCTCGAAGGTGTTGCGGATGCCTCCGTTGGGGAAACTGGATGCGTCAGGCTCTTGCTGGATGAGCAGTTTGCCCGAAAAGCGTTCGATGACGTCACCGTCTTCACTGAAATCGATGAAGCCGTCGTGCTTCTCGGCGGTACCGTCGGTCAGCGGCTGGAACCAGTGGGTGTAGTGGGTGACTCCCATCGACTTGGCCCAGCTCTTCATGCCGTTGGCGATGAGATCTGCCGTGGCGCGATTGATGGGAGTTCCTTTTTCAATGGCGTCAGTTACGGCCTTGTAAGCTTCCTTAGGCAGGTATTCCTGCATCTTCTTGCGGTCGAATACGTGGCTTCCATAATAGTCGGACAACTTTTCTGAAGGTGGAGTGACTTCTAATGGCTTGCGGTTGGCAAGTTCCTGTAAAGCAAAAAAACGCATTTTAGACATATCGGACTCTTCTTTTGTTAATTTGCGGACAAAAGTACATGTTTTTTTCTATATTTCGGGTAATATTGAGCGGCTCTTGATAAAAAAAACAAGAAAGCTTGTCTCTCTGCTTCCAACTTTCGCTATATTTGCTGCATTCATCAAGAAACAGAGCAAAGTTGGCACGATTGATATGGATAGGATTGAGTTTTCTGTTGTTGCTTTTCTCTTCGGGAAAAGCACAGGCGGAGTATGCCTCCTATCCTTATCGGGGCAAGTTGATTTCGGCTGATTCCATCATGGAGAAAGTTATCTTTTTCGCTCCTCTCTATGAACGTATTGTGGACAGTTATGACGCCGAGCTGTATATCAAGGGAAAAATAAATATCAAGAAGCAGAATAAACTGCTTCGTTTCATTCCTACCATGTTCCGCATAAGGAAAGGCGTGAAGGAATATTTGATGGAAACCTACAACGAGCTGAGCTTTACGGCGCCGGATATATATGATCAGAAGGTGACGGCGACCATGGGGACGGCCAATGAATTGTGGGACCTGAACGGGCAGCTTCCCCAGTATTTTCGAATCAATGTCTATGCACCGACTATTCTGGCGGACAAACTGCTTTCCCCATTGGCGCCCAATGCCCGGAAATATTATAACTATCGGATTGATTCCATCCGAGGAGAGACTCATAATCTGCAGTATGTCATCCGCTTTATCCCCAAGTACAAGAGCTTCCAGCTGATAGGCGGATATATGGTGGTGAGTGACAATGTGTGGAGTATCAGGGAAATTCGTTTTTCCGGCCGTTCGGAGATCTTGTTTTTCAACAACCATGTGCGGATGGGAGAGGTGGGGTGTGCGGACGAATTCCTGCCGATTTATTCTGATTTTGACGTGAGGTTCAAGATGGTCGGCAACGTGATTGAAGGTAATTATATGGCTGTACTTCAGTATAAACGGATAAAACAACATGATCCTACTGAGAGAATGCCGAAGGCGGACAAGAGCAAGTACGACTTGTCGGCTTCTTATACCTTGCGTTGTGATACGAACGTTTGCGTGCGTGACACGGCGGCGTTCAGGCAGATACGTCCCTTCCCGCTGGACAAGCACGAAGACTCGTTGTATCGGGCCTATTTCCTGTATCGGGACACGTTGGCGCAACGGCAGAAAGAAAAGAGGAAGAAGAAGGCCAATAGGAGGTTGGAGTTTTGGGGAACGGTGGGAGATGCCTTGGTGAGTCGCTATACACTGGACCTGGCCAATGTGGGAAGTGTGCGTTGCTCGCCCTTGATCAATCCTTTGTTGCTGAGTTATAGTCACTCCAACGGTGTCTCTTATCGGCAGGAATTCCGTTACAACCGTCTCTTTTCCGGTGACCGGTTGTTGCGCATTTCTCCCAGAATTGGTTACAATTTTACTCGGAATGAGTTCTACTGGTCGGTCAACGGCCAGCTGGATTATTGGCCTCGTAAGCGGGCGTCTATTCATTTTGATGTGGGTAACGGAAATAGAATATATAGTAGCGACGTGCTGGACGAGCTGAAAGCCATGCCGGACAGCCTGTTGGATTTCAGTCAGATACATCTGGATTATTTCAAGGACTTGTATTTCCGTATTACCCATAGCTGGGAAATCGTGAACGGGCTTACACTGGATGTCGGCTTGTCCATCCACCGCCGTACGGAGGTGGAGCGTTCCAACTTTGATTTGCTCTTGCCGGATGGTGACGACTATATAGCCATGACCCGCCAGGGAGACGAGGGACCTCGGGATCGTTCGGAAGTATGGGACCTCAGTGTGTTCAACAAGCTCAGGCATACGTATAGCAGCTTTGCTCCTCGTGTTAAGGTGCGCTGGAGTCCCGGACAATATTATTATATGAACGGTGACCGCAAGGTAAATCTTCATTCCCGCTATCCGATTATCTCCGCCGAATGGGAGCGCGGCATTAAGGGAGTGCTGCCCGGATCGGGGTCTTATGAACGCCTGGAAGTAGATTTCCAGCATAATGTCCCGTTGGGCTTGATGCGCAATATTTATTATCGTGTCGGCTGGGGTAAGTTCACCAACCAGGACGAGTTGTATTTTGTGGATTTCGCCAATTTCACCCGCTCCAATCTTCCCGTGGGGTGGAATGATGAAATCGGAGGCGTCTTCCAGTTGCTCGACAGGCGTTGGTACAACTCTTCGCGTGAATACCTGCGGGCGCATCTCACCTATGAGGCTCCTTTCTTGCTGATGAGACATCTGATGAAATATACCCAATACGTATTGAATGAACGTCTGTATTTGAATGCTCTGCTGGTGCCCCATCTGAAGCCTTATTTGGAGGTGGGATATGGCATCGGCACCCATGTGTTCGACTTTGGGGTCTTTGCCGGCTTTGCCAACTGGAAGTACCAGGAAATAGGTTGTAAAATTACATTCGAATTGTTTAATCGTTAAAAGATGGCGGCTTAACATCTTTTATCTGAAACCCCTTGCCGTTGCCGGCTTTATTCCATACGTTTGTATATGAACTTTCTAAAACAAACTAATTATGAAGAATTGGAGACTGGAAGCTGTCATCATAGCAGTAGGTTTGCTGATGCTTGGCTGGATGCTGAGAGCCGGCATCAATGACTTTAGAGAAAGGGAGCGCGTCGTGACCGTGAAAGGCCTGGCCGAAATGGAAGTGCCCGCCGACAAGGTCGTATGGCCTTTGGTGCATAAAGATATAGGGAATGACCCTGCCGCCATCTATGCCAATATAGAAAAAAAGAATGCGGCCATCGTTCGTTTCCTCAAAAACAATGGTGTCAGCGATGCCGAAATCAGCGTTGCTCCGCCCGAAATCATCGACTTGGAAGCCGAGCGCTATGCCAGCCAGAATGTGAACTATCGTTACAATGCCACGTCGGTCATAACCGTCACGTCGAAGAACGTGGACAACGTGCGCAAGCTGATATCCGAGCAGACCGAATTGTTGAAGCAGGGAATCGCCATTGCCGGTGGCGATTATCGCTATAATGTGTCCTACGAGTTTACAGGCCTGAACGACATCAAGCCTCAGATGATAGAAGAAGCCACGAAGAATGCGCGTGCGGCCGCCGAAAAGTTCGCCAAGGATTCGGACAGCAAGCTGGGGAAAATCAGGAATGCTTCGCAAGGACAGTTCACCATCAGCGATCGTGACGGCAATACACCTTATATAAAGAGTGTGCGCGTAGTGACTACGGTCACCTATTATCTGAAGAACTAAAACATTGTTTTCTGTAGTGTTAGAGTGCCATTTCGCGCAACAAAAGCATCGCTTTGTTGAAGCGGAATGGCTCTTTTTGCAGAGTATTACGACCCCATGTTTGACCCGACAATCGCCAACCGTGTTATTTTTCAGACCGAACGTTTTGTCGTTCAAGAAAATACTCCTATCTTTGCGGCCGATTTATTGAGTCAACATAATGTCTCATTTAATTAATTTAAAAAACAACTTATTTATTAATGGAAAAATTTGAAAAAGTAGCTCCGGTTGAAGACTTCAACTGGGATGCGTATGAGAATGGCGAAACAGTGTCCAATGTCAGCCAAGAAGACATGGAAAAGGCGTATGACAATACGCTGAGCAAGGTAAACGACCGTGAGGTTGTAGACGGTACCGTAATCGCAATGAACAAGCGTGAAGTAGTTGTGAACATCGGTTACAAGTCAGACGGTATCATTCCGATGAGTGAGTTCCGTTACAATCCTGATCTGAAAGTAGGTGATACGGTAGAAGTGTACATCGAAAATCAGGAAGACAAGAAAGGACAGCTCGTCCTGTCACACCGCAAAGCTCGTGCAACCCGTTCTTGGGACCGTGTAAACGCAGCTTTGGAAAACGAAGAAATTATCAAGGGTTACATCAAGTGCCGCACGAAGGGTGGTATGATTGTAGACGTATTCGGTATCGAAGCATTCTTGCCGGGTTCTCAGATCGACGTGAAGCCTATCCGCGACTACGATGTATTCGTTGGCAAAACAATGGAGTTCAAGGTTGTTAAGATCAATCAGGAATTCAAGAATGTCGTTGTTTCCCACAAAGCTCTCATCGAGGCTGAACTGGAACAGCAGAAGAAGGAAATCATCAGCAAACTCGAGAAAGGACAAGTTCTCGAAGGTGTTGTCAAGAATATCACATCCTACGGTGTATTCATCGACTTGGGTGGCGTAGACGGTCTGATCCACATCACCGACCTGTCTTGGGGCCGCGTAAGCGATCCGCACGAAGTGGTAGAGCTCGATCAGAAACTGAACGTCGTTATCCTCGACTTTGATGACGAGAAGAAGCGTATCGCTCTGGGTCTGAAGCAGCTGACTCCGCATCCTTGGGATGCACTGGATCCGAACCTGAAGGTAGGTGACCACGTGAAGGGCAAAGTCGTTGTGATGGCCGACTACGGTGCGTTCATCGAAATCGCTCCGGGCGTAGAAGGCTTGATTCACGTATCTGAAATGTCTTGGAGCCAGCACTTGCGTTCCGCTCAGGATTTCATGAAGGTGGGCGACGAAGTAGAAGCCGTTATCCTTACGCTGGATCGCGAAGAGCGTAAGATGTCTTTGGGCATCAAGCAGCTGAAGGCCGATCCTTGGGAAACCATCGAAGAGAAATATCCGGTGGGCAGCAAGCACGTGGCTAAGGTGCGCAACTTCACTAACTTCGGTGTATTCGTTGAAGTGGAAGAAGGCGTTGACGGCTTGATCCACATCTCTGACCTCTCTTGGACGAAGAAGGTTAAGCATCCTTCTGAATTCACTCAGATTGGTGCCGACATCGAAGTGGTTGTTTTGGAAATCGACAAGGACAATCGTCGCTTGAGCCTCGGCCACAAGCAGCTCGAAGAAAATCCTTGGGATGTATTCGAAACTGTATTTACGGTAGGTTCCGTACACGAAGGTACCATCATCGAGATGCTGGACAAGGGCGCTGTTGTAGCGTTGCCTTACGGTGTGGAAGGCTTTGCCACTCCGAAGCACCTGGTGAAGGAAGACGGTTCACAGGCTCAGCTCGACGAGAAGTTGCCGTTCAAGGTTATCGAGTTCAACAAGGACGCTAAGCGCATCATCCTGTCTCACAGCCGCATCTTCGAAGATGCAGCTAAGGCTGAGGAGAGAGCAGAAAAGAAGGCCGCCAAGAAGGCCGGAAGCAAGAAGGAAGAGACTCCGATGATCCAGAATCATGCTGCTTCCACTACGCTGGGTGACATTGACGCACTGGCCGCGTTGAAAGAACAGCTGGAAGGTAAGAAGAAGTAAAAAAGCTTCTGATAGATAAATAAAAAGTGCTTGTGCCCGTGTGGCGCAAGCACTTTTTTTATGGCATGTGGCGGCATACTCATGATTTATGCCTAACTTTGCATCATGGAGAAATTTGAATTACATATCCTGGGGTGTGGTTCGGCCCTGCCTACAACCCGCCATTTCCCTTCGTCGCAGGTGGTGAACGTGCGCGACAAGCTTTTTATGATTGATTGCGGTGAGGGGGCGCAGCTTCAGTTCCGCAAGTCGAGATTGAAATTCTCCCGTCTGAACCATATTTTCATCTCCCATTTACATGGAGACCATTGTTTCGGGTTACTGGGATTGATTTCCACTCTCAACCTGTTGGGGCGTACGGCATCTCTCCACATCTATTCTCCCTGCGGGTTGGAGGAACAGATGAGGCCCCTGATTGAATATTTCAATCGCCAGATGACCTATCCAGTGTTGTTTCATGAGTTTGAGACGGGGCAGCCCTCTCTGATATACGAGGATCGTTCGCTGACGGTCACCACTATACCTTTGCGCCACCGTATGCCCACCTGTGGTTTCCTGTTTGCTGAAAAGCCGAGACCCAATCATATCATTCGGGAAATGATTGATTTCTATCGGATACCAATCAGTGAGCTGAACCGCATCAAGAACGGAGAGGACTATGTCACGCCTGAGGGCGAGATTGTGCCCAACAATCGCCTGACCCGTCCCTCTGATCCTCCGCGCAGCTATGCCTATTGCTCCGACACGCTTCCGCTGGCTTCGGTGGTGGAGCAAGTGCGGGGAGTGAACCTGCTTTTCCATGAGGCTACCTTTGCCGAGGAAGAAGCTCCGCGGGCGAAAGAAACCTTCCACACCACGGCTTCGGAAGCGGCTACCATTGCCCGCGAGGCCGGTGTGGGGCAATTGCTGATCGGTCATTTCTCGGCGCGTTACGAGGACGAAACACCCTTGCTGGAGCAAGCGCGGGCCGTTTTCCCCCATACGCTTTTGGCCAAAGAGACACTTTGTGTTCCGATATGATTAAACTTTTGCTATCTTTGTTCGTCAAAATAACTACAAATACGGATGAGAGTATATGAGTACCACCTATAATGAGCGGGAAGTGTTATCCCTCCTTCAGGATGAGAAGACACAACGGCGCGGATTTGAGATGATTGTGGCGCAGTACAGCGAACAGCTGTATTGGCAGATACGCCGTATGGTGTATTCACACGAGGACGCCAATGACTTGCTCCAGAACACGTTCGTCAAGGCATGGACCAACATCGACTATTTCCGGGGGGACGCCAAGCTCTCCACTTGGCTCTATCGCATCGCCCTGAACGAATGCCTGACGTTTCTGAACAAGCAGCGGGCACAGGCTACTGTTTCGCTGGACGATCCCGAGGCTGATGTATTGCAGAAGTTGGAGAGTGACCCTTATTTTTCGGGTGATGAGATACAGAAAACATTGCAGAAAGCCCTGCTGACCTTGCCCGAAAAGCAGCGTATGGTGTTCAACCTGAAGTATTATCAGGAAATGAAGTACGAGGAAATGTCCGAAATCTTCGGCACGTCGGTCGGCGCGCTGAAGGCTTCCTATTATCATGCGGTGAAAAAAATCGAGAAGTTTTTTGAAGACGAAATTTAAACCTTTGTAATATTCCGAAGTCTAATCTTAATGAAAGGAGAAAAGCTTATGAAAGAAGAAGATAAATTACTGAAGAAATTGGGTACGGAAAATCCGTTCCGTGTGCCGGAAGGATATTTCGAGAGCTTCACTTCAGACTTGATGAGCCGTCTTCCGGAGAAAGAAAAAACCGATGTCTTCCGCGAGCCTACCACGTGGGAAAAAGTCAGACCTTGGTTATATATGGCTGCCATGTTTGTCGGAGCCGCATTAATCATACGTGTGGCTTCGACGGGAGAGGCCGTATCGGAAATCCGCCAACAGGCTGCGGCCGATGATGCGGATGTTGAATTGGAGTACATCAGTACGGCCATTGAGAATACGATGATGGACGATTATTCGTTGTATGTGTATCTGACTGATGAAAGTGCAGAATAAAAAAAGTAAATAAGAACAATGAAAAGATTGAGTGTTATTGTAATAGCCTTGGTGGGTCTGGTGCTTTCGGCATGGCCCGTCGAAGGAGTATCCCAGCAGCTTACGAGAGAAGAGTTTCGTGCCCGGCAGCAGGCTTTCCTGACGGAGAAGGCCGGTTTGACGGTCGAAGAAGCCGCGAAGTTTTTCCCGTTGTATTTCGAATTGCAGGACCGTAAGAAGGAGTTGAACGACCAGGCGTGGAAGCTGATGCGTCAAGGCAAGGACGAACAAACAACGGAGAGCCAGTATGGAGAAATACTGGACGGCGTGTATGACGCACGCGTGTCTATCAGCGAGTTAGAGCGGAGCTATATTAAGAAATTCAGAAAGATACTTTCCAATAAGAAGATATACTTGATACAGCGTGCGGAAATGCGCTTTCATCGTGAATTACTGAAAGGCATTCACGGAAAGAAAGGCAAAGATGATAAGGGAAAGCGGAAGTCACCCGCGAGGTGAAGCCCGTTTCCCGTGACGGACACACTGGGTTCAGTTTTCAAAAGGTAGACGGCCTTCCGATGTTGGATGGATTTCAGCATCGGGAGGCCGTACTTTTTATTCTTCCTTCTCCAGCTTCTTGGCTTCTTCCCAGATGGCATCCATCTCGGCCAGTGTCATGTCGTGCAGGTTGCGGCCTTCCTTGATGGTGTGCGCCTCCAGGTAGTTGAAGCGGCGGATAAACTTCTGGTTGGTGTGCTCCAGGGCGTTGTCGGGATTGATTTTGTAGAGGCGGGCGGCGTTGATGAGGCTGAACAGCACGTCGCCGAATTCGGCTTCGGCCTTCTCCTTGTCCATGTTGGCTACTTCAGCCTGAAACTCCTGGATTTCTTCTTTTACCTTGTCCCACACCTGTTCGCGTTCCTCCCAGTCGAAGCCCACGTTGCGAGCCTTGTCCTGTATGCGGTAAGCCTTGATGAGCGAGGGCAGGGCAGAGGGCACGCCGGCCAGTACGCTCTTGTTGCCGCCTTTTTCCTTCAGCTTCAGTTGTTCCCAGTTCTCCACGACTTGAGCGGCCGTTTCGGCCTTCTCGTTGCCGAAGACGTGCGGGTGGCGGAAGATGAGCTTCTCGCACAGGCGGTCGCACACATCCTTGATGTCGAAGTCGCCCGTTTCGCTACCGATTTTGGCGTAGAAAGCCACGTGGAGCAGGACGTCGCCCAGTTCCTTGCAGATGTCCTGCTTGTCGTTGCGCATCAGGGCGTCACACAGTTCATAAGTCTCTTCGATGGTGTTGGGGCGCAGGCTTTCGTTGGTCTGCTTGCGGTCCCAGGGACATTTCTCGCGCAGTTCGTCGAGGATGTCGAGGAAGCGTCCGAAGGCTTCCATCTGTTCTTTACGGGTATGTTGCATATTCGTTCCTGTTAGATATAAAGTGTTGCAAA
>CALUFR010000060.1 GCA_944319875.1 uncultured Bacteroides sp. | reverse complement strand
GTAACCGCCTGATTTTCAAGAAGAGCGGCAAGCGGGATTCGAACCCGTGACCCTCAGCTTGGGAAGCTGATGCTCTACCAACTGAGCTACTGCCGCCTGTCGAAGTATTTTTGTCTTTACAAACAGTACTTTTCGCAAAGCGGGGACAAAGATAAATACTTTTTTGGGAAATACAACCATGAAAACGGGAAAAATTGTATTTTTGTAGGTTGGAATGGAAAAGGGAGTTGTTAAATGATAATTTAGTTGTACTTTTCTTTTGCCTTGATGCAAAAGAAAAGATACCAAAAGAAAAGATCAAGCGCTGAAGCTCGTAGGCTACTCCGCCCTCATTTTTTGCTAAAAGGCAGAAACTCGCTTCGCTCAGACAGTCTGCCTTTCTTCACGCAAAAAACAAGGGCTGCGCTTCACGCCTCCTCACTTAGGCGCGGCTGCGCTGTCGGAGCGTGAATGCCCCCTCTGTCATGTCGAGCTTGTCGAGACATCTCACGTACAGAAAAATGAATTAAGCTCTATGTGAGATCCCTCGACAAGCTCGGGATGACATCCCCTATGTATCTCATTAGCGCTAACACGCCGGATGGCTCTCCGGCCTCACTGGAGGGGCGTTAAGCGGAGGATGACTTCCGGCCGTTAAGAAGGGCAGACTGTTTGAGCGAAGCGAGTTCCTGCCCTTTAGGAGGAAAGACGTCCGGAGTAGCCCCGGAAGTGCAGACGGGGTACTTTCTTTTTGGTACCTTTTTCTTTCGGACAAGCGAAAGAAAAAGTACATGATAAATTCCATTTATCTACAATATAAAATTATGAGAAAGATTATATTGATAACAGGGGGAGCCCGCTCGGGCAAGAGCAGCTATGCGGAGAAGCGGGCGCTGAGCCTCTCACCCACACCGGTCTATCTGGCGACGGCCCGCATCTGGGATGAAGAATTCAGGCAGCGGGTCTTGCGCCACCAACAACGGCGGGGACCGGAATGGACCAATATCGAGGAGGAAAAGGAGCTGAGCCGGCACCGGCTGGACGGACGGGTCGTCGTGGTGGACTGCGTGACCCTGTGGTGTACCAATTTCTTCTTCGACCTGAACGCAGAGGTGGACAAGGCCCTGGAAGCCGTGCGCGAGGAGTTTGACCGCCTGACCCGTCAGGACGCGACGTTCCTGTTCGTGACCAACGAAATAGGCTGCGGAGCAACCTCCGAGAACGAAATACAGCGCAAGTTTACCGACTTACAGGGATGGGTGAACCAATACATCGCCGCACAGGCCGATGAGGTGATTCTCATGGTGGCGGGGATACCGATGAACGTGAAATAACGACAAGAGAACGGACATGAAGACTTTTCATATTGAAAGACCGGACGAGGGATTGCGTCCGGCCATCGCGGACAAAATAGACAACCTGACCAAGCCGAAAGGTTCGCTGGGACTGCTGGAAGAGACGGCTTTGCAGGTGGCACTGGTGCAGCAGACCCAGAAACCGACGCTGCGCAAGCCACAGAACATCATCTTCGCCGCCGACCACGGCATCGTGGCGGAAGGAGTGAGCCTTTCGCCAAAGGAGGTAACCTGGCAACAACTGAGCAACTTCCTGCACGGAGGCGCAGGCGTCAACTTCCTCTGTCGCCAACACGGCTTTGAACTGAAAATCGTGGATGCCGGTGTGGATTATGACCTGCCTTACGAAAAGGGGATCATCGACATGAAGGTGCGTCGCGGCACCCGCAACTACCTGTACGAGGCGGCTATGACCCAGGAGGAAGCGGACCTCTGCCTCGAGCGTGGCGCCGAGATGACGCGTCGCTGCCACAAGGAGGGAAGCAACGTGTTGAGCTTCGGGGAAATGGGCATCGGAAACACGTCGTCGTCCTCGTTGTGGATGACCTACTTCACGGGCATCCCCCTGGAGCAATGTGTGGGTGCGGGCAGCGGACTGGATCAGGAGGGCATCCGACACAAGTATGAAATCCTGAAGAAATGCATGGAGCACTATGACGGCGACGGATCGGCCATGGACATCATCCGCTATTTCGGCGGACTGGAGATGGTGATGGCCGTGGGAGCCATGCTTCAGGCTGCCGAACTGAAGATGTTGATACTGGTGGACGGATTTATCATGACCAACTGCCTGCTGGCCGCCATGCAACTCTATCCGGCGGTGAGGGACTATGCCATCTTCGGCCATTGCGGTGACGAGTGCGGGCATAAACGGGTGCTTGATTTCCTGCACGCCAAACCGCTGCTACACTTGGGATTAAGACTGGGAGAAGGGACCGGAGCCATCTGCGCATACCCGCTGGTGGAATCGGCTGTAAGAATGATCAACGAGATGGACAGCTTTGCGCACGCCTCCATCACCAAATACTTCTGACGCTATGAATTTTCTGGCTGCTTTGATCTTTTTCACCCGCCTTCCCTTCTGGAAAATCAGGGAAGTGCCCGCTGAATGCTTCAAGCACGTGGTGCCCTACTGGCCGCTCACGGGCTGGCTGACAGGGGGTATCATGGCAGGTGTGCTCTGGCTGAGCGCCCAGGTGCTTCCCCTGTCCGTGGCCTGGCTGCTGGCCATCGTGTCACGTCTCGCGGTGACAGGCTGTCTGCACGAGGACGGACTGGCCGATTTCTTCGACGGCTTCGGTGGAGGGAGAACCCGCGAACGCACGCTGGCCATCATGAAGGATTCGCACATCGGCACGTACGGCGTGGCGGGACTGACGCTGTACTTCCTGCTGTTCTGGCAACTGCCGGGCGGGATGCCTCTCTCCGTGGTGTGCGCACTGGCACTGTGTGGCGACTGCTGGAGCAAGTTCTGCGCATCGCAACTCATCAACTACCTGCCCTACGCCCGCCTGGAGGCGGAGAGCAAGGCGAAGGTGGTGTACAGCGGCATGAGCCGGGGTGAGCTGATTACGGCTTTCGTGAGCGGCCTCCTGCCCCTGCTGTTCCTGCTTCCACTGCGGCTGTGGCCCGCCACCGTGGTTCCCATGTTTGTCTTTCTGTTGCTCCGCCGACTGCTGAAGAAAAGGCTTCAAGGCTACACGGGTGACTGCTGCGGAGCAACGTTCCTGCTTTGTGAAATTTCTTTTTATCTTTGCGCGGCGATCTTATGGAAATTACCCTGATACGACATACGGCGGTGGACGTGCCGCCGGGCGTCTGCTACGGACAGACGGATGTGCCCCTGAAAGACAGTTTCGAACAGGAAGCAGCGATTACCCGGGCCCGCCTGAAGGCCTCTCTGCCTGAAGGCGAAACCTTCGACCATGTATATACCAGTCCGCTGACCCGGTGTGTGCGGCTGGCCGACTATTGCGGCTATCCCGACGCTGAACGAGACAGGCGACTCCTGGAAATCAACTTCGGAGACTGGGAGATGAAGCCGTTCGACCGGAACGACGATCCGCGCCTGCAGGAATGGTA
Source organism: uncultured Bacteroides sp. (assembly GCA_944319875.1). Classification (GTDB taxonomy): domain Bacteria; phylum Bacteroidota; class Bacteroidia; order Bacteroidales; family Bacteroidaceae; genus Bacteroides. The sequence goes on along the minus strand of CALUFR010000060.1, from coordinate 1,527 downwards.
TGCCGACTACCTGAATGTGGCTGCCACGGGAGGCGAATCTTTCGCCATGCAATACGAGCGCGTCAGCCGCTTCCTGGACGAACTGAAACGGAAGCCCTACCGACGTGTGGCCATCTTTGCCCACGGGGGCGTCCTGATCTGCGCACAGATTTATGCCGGGCTCCTCACCGCAGAGAAGGCTTTCAGTGCCCTGACTCCCTACGGAGGGATAATCCGAATAGCCATCCCGTAACTCCTCACCACCTACCGAAAGAACAACCTGACACAGAAAGAGGCCAGCACGAGCAGCACCATCCACTCCTCCACCCGACGGTTGACACGGATGGCCGTGCGCATATCTTCGCCGGTGAGCGGGCGATCGTTGTCGCCAATATAGGGTTTCCACACTTCCTCGCCGAAATAATCATGAGGACCACCGAACCGGCAGTTCAGGATGCCGGCCAGGGCGGACTCCGGATAACCGGAATTGGGACTGGCATGCCGGCTGCCGTAACGTGCCACAAAGCCTAACAGGGACAGACGGCCGGACACAAGCACCATCAGGAAGGCTGTGAGGCGAGCCGGCACAAAATTGGCCACATCGTCCAGGCGGGCGGCAAAACACCCGAAAAGGCGGTAGCGCTCGTTGCGGTAACCGATCATCGAGTCCAGCGTGTTCACCATTTTATAGGCAAGCATGCCCGGCACACCCAACAGCAGGTACCAGAACAGCGGGGCGACCACACCGTCGCTCAGGTTCTCGGCAAGCGTTTCCAATGCCGCGGTGCGCACTTCCTGCGCTGACAGGCCGGACGTGTCGCGTCCCACGATGCGTGCCACCTGACGACGGCCTTCCTCCAGCGAACGGTCTACGGCCCGGAATACCTCACGCACCTCGCGTACCAGCGTAGTGCCCGCCAGGCAATAGAAGATGAGCAGCACCTGCAAGGCCAGCAACAGTCCCGGCGAGAGCAATGCCGCTCCACGCAACAGCCAGACTGTCAGTCCATAAACACCCGCCACCAACAGGCAGCTCACCAACATGCCTTTCAGGAAGCGTCCCCTGCCGCGATTCAACCGACGTTCCAAAAAAGCGATTGACTTGCCAAACGCTACTACGGGATGGGGCATCCACTGAGGATCACCCAGCCAGCGGTCCAGCAACCATGCTGCCAACAACGGCAGGGCCATATAGAAGGCCCACATAAAGGTAATTACGATTTGTTCCAATTGAAAAACGACTGTTCTAAAAAAAGCGTATTACGCAATTATTTCATGTACGAAAGTAGAACAAAAACAAGAAATATGCAAGAAAGAGCATAAAAAGGTTTATTTGGGGGATGCTTAGGGGGTAAATGGGAATTTAGCTGTGTTTATTTTTCACCACAGATTACGCAGATTAAAAGTAATGTCATGTTGAACAAGCCCGCAGGGCGCAGTCGAAACATCTCACATAATGCATGGGAAAGTGTTACATGAGACCCTTCGACTACCGCTCAGGGTGACAGATACCACTCGGATAAAGATATAAATCCGTGTAAATCTGTG
>CALUFR010000059.1 GCA_944319875.1 uncultured Bacteroides sp. | reverse complement strand
ATACTCTGCGGCCATTGGCTGTAGCCATTCTCTCACGGAAACCGTGCTTGTTTTTTCTCTTTCTGTTCGAGGGTTGGAATGTTCTTTTCATTGCTGTATCTTGTTTTATGTTATTATTCTCACGAATTCGGGCTGCAAAAATAGGGAGTTTTTTCAAATAAACCAAGAGATAACTCATTTTCTCTCAAAAGTTTTGTGTTTTTTACCGATTTCCATTACTTTTGCACCGCATTTTCGAAGGAGAAAGAACTCATTAACAACATAAAAATAAAAGAAAATAGTTATGATTAATGCCCAAGACATTAAAATCGGAACTTGCATCCGCATGGACGGCAAGCTGTATTTCTGTATCGACTTCCTGCATGTAAAGCCGGGAAAAGGAAACACCTTCATGCGCACCAAGCTGAAAGACGTAGTGAACGGCTACGTATTGGAGCGCCGCTTCAACATCGGTGAAAAGCTGGAAGACGTACGCGTAGAGCGCCGCCCCTACCAGTTCCTCTATAAAGAAGGCGAAGACTACATGTTCATGAACCAGGAGACTTTCGACCAAATTCCCATCACCCACGACCTCATCAACGGTGTAGACTTCCTGCTCGAAGGCCAGGTAGTGGATGTAGTTTCCGACGCCTCCACCGAAACCGTGCTCTATGCCGACATGCCCATCAAGGTGCAGATGAAAGTCACGTACACTGAACCGGGCCTGAAAGGTGACACCGCCACCAACACTCTGAAGCCGGCTACGGTAGAATCCGGTGCCACGGTTCGCGTGCCTCTCTTCATCAACGAAGGCGAGACGATCGAAATCGACACGCGTGACGGTTCCTACGTAGGACGCGTAAAGGCATAAAGACAAGCCCCAAAGGCTACTTCCCTTCAGGCACGGATTACCCGGATTTTCACGGATTATTCTCTTTTCTCTATTTCCGTGTTCTTCCGCGTAATCCGTGCCTGTAAATAATGCAACACAAGACATCTGCAAACAGCTCGCAGGACACATACATCCTGCCGACAGGCCGCCTGCTCCTTCCCGACAAGAAGCCTGCATCCTGAAAGCAGCTCTCCAAACACCCCACTCCCGACACATTTTCCTATAACTCCGACCGGACTTAACCGAATATTTCCTATTTTTGCAGGACGCTACACCGCTAACGAGACAAACTTATGAAATATTCAGTGATTATCCCCGTCTACAACCGCCCCGACGAAGCGGACGAACTCTTGCAAAGCCTCATCCGCCAGACTTTCCGCAACTTCGAAGTGGTGGTGGTGGAAGACGGCTCCGCCATTCCTTGCCGGGAAGTCGTAGAGAAATACACCGACCTACTGGACATTCACTATTATAACAAACCCAACTCCGGCCCCGGACAAACCCGCAACTACGGCGCCGAACGTAGCCAAGGGGAATACCTTATTATATTAGACTCTGACTGTATCTTGCCGCCAGGCTACTTAGAAGCCGTGGAGCAGGAACTCCAGACCTGCCCCGCCGATGCCTTCGGAGGTCCCGACCGTGCCCACGAGTCCTTCAGCGACCTCCAAAAAGCCATCAACTACTCCATGACTTCGTTCTTCACCACCGGCGGCATCCGCGGAGGCAAGAAGAAGATGGACAAATTCTACCCCCGCAGCTTCAACATGGGTGTCCGCCGCGACGTCTACCGGGCGTTGGGCGGCTTTTCACAAATGCGCTTCGGTGAGGACATCGACTTCAGCATCCGAATCTTCAAAGCGGGCTACCGCTGCCGCCTTTTTCCAGACGCCTGGGTGTATCACAAACGACGCACCGACCTGCGCAAATTCTTCAAGCAAGTGCACAATTCGGGCATCGCACGCATCAACCTCTACAAAAAATACCCTGAATCACTCAAGGTGGTACACCTGCTCCCGGCTCTGTTTACACTGGCCACGCTGCTACTCCTTCTTGCCACCGTAGTTTGTCCCTACGCCTCCCTACCCTTATTACTATACGCCCTGTTGGTATGCACGGACTCCGCCATCCGAAATCACAGCTTGCGCATCGGCCTCTATTCCATCGCCGCCGCCTATGTCCAGCTCATCGGCTACGGCACAGGCTTTTGGCGTGCCTGGTGGAGGCGGTGTGTCTGCCACAAAGGAGAGTTCGAAGCTTTTAAGAAGAATTTCTATAAATAATGGAAAAACTGAATATCAACCAATGGGCCGAAAAAGACCGCCCACGCGAGAAAATGATGCAAAAAGGCGCCGAAGCCCTGACTGACGCCGAACTGCTGGGCATCCTGATAGGATCCGGAAGCACAGACGAAAGCGCTGTAGCCCTGATGCAACGCATCCTGGCCGCTTGCGACAACAACCTGAACCAACTGGCCAAATGGGAAGTACGCGACTTCGCCCACTTCAAAGGCATGGGCCCCGCCAAAAGCATCACCGTCATGGCCGCCCTTGAACTGGGCAAACGCCGCAGCCTGCAAGCCCGAGGAGAACGCCTCGCCATCAAGGCCTCAACCGATATCTACAACCTGTTTCACCCTCTGCTCTGTGACCTCCCCACCGAAGAATTCTGGGTGCTACTGCTCAACCAAGCCGGAAAAGTCATAGACAAAGTGCGCATCAGCCGCGGAGGTATTGACCAGACCACCGCCGATGTGCGCAGCATCCTGCGTGAAGCATTGCTCCGACGAGCCACACAAATAGCCCTGATACACAACCATCCCTCGGGCAACACACGTCCCAGCAATGCCGACATCCGTCTGACTCAGGTCGTGCAGCGCGCCACGCAAACCATGAATATCCACCTGGTCGACCATCTCATCGTGACCGATGGAGACTACTATAGCTTCAATGATGAAGGAACTTTGTAACATAAGACAATCAAAGATCATAAAACGTGAAAATAAAAGGAGATTTTGTATTTGCGTTAAATAAGTGTATTTCAGACAATTAATATTCAATCGATTTTCATAGGGAAAAAAGCATTTACTATATTCCACTTGTTTTGTACAAAATTCCCCCCTCTATATTCCCAAAGCGTGTAGTTTTGTCATTGGAAAACCTGAAAAGTCTATGAAAACAAGTATGAACCGCAATACACGCAAGAGCCTGTCCGACTACACCGACGGATGCTCTTACCCGCCAGCCTCTTTGCAAGCTATTCCGTCTGAAAGCAACTGCAAAGAGGAGAAACCATATAACCGTAAACTACTAACAATCAATATATTACAAACAACATGTAATATTGTTGTCACATAGATGTAACATACCACCAGTACCTTTGCATCGCAAATCTAACGTAAAAACATTATAAACGACCGTGCACAGAAATAAATAAAATTCACCAAACTAAAAATCAAATTTTATGCTGAATGTACAATTAAAAAAGAAGTGGACATTATTACAAAGCGTAGTCTTTGTGATGTTCCTGCTAAGCAGTACCTTAGCATTTGCACAAAACCAAGTGACCGGTACAGTAACAGACAAGACCGGCATGCCGCTTCCGGGCGTCAACGTACTGGAAGTAGGTACAACCAACGGTAACATAACCGACGTTGACGGTAAGTACTCTATCAATGTGGCCGAGGGAAGCACACTGCGTTTCTCCTACATCGGTTTCGTATCGCAAGACATCAAAGTGAACCGCAACGTCATCGACGTAGTGATGGCCGAAGACGCACAAGCATTGGAAGAAGTAGTAGTCATCGGCTACGGCAGCATGCAGCGCAAGGATGTGACCAGCTCCATCACCAGCGTGAAGGCTGAAGACCTGAACATTGGCGTCGTAACCAGCCCCGCACAGATGTTGCAAGGCAAGGTGCCGGGCCTGACCGTGGCCAACACCAGTGACCCGAACGGTTCTGCTTCTATCTCGCTGCGCGGTGCCTCTTCGCTGCGTACCGGCGAAGCCATGGAGCCTTACTACGTAATTGACGGTGTGCCAGGTGCCAGCCTGTCACTCGTCGCTCCGGACGACATCGAAAGCATCGACGTGTTGCGCGACGCTTCCGCCACGGCCATCTACGGTTCGAAGGCGGCCAACGGTGTCATCATCGTTACGACAAAGAAGGGAAACAAGGACGGTCACACGAACGTGAGCTACAGCGGATATGTGGCATGGGACAAGACGATGAAAACGTTGGACATGATGAGCGCCGACCAATTGCTGGACTTTGCAAACGCCAACAGCATCGACCTCTCTCCCTACTATGACGTAAACAATCCCGCCAATACGAACTGGCAGGACGAGGTGCTGCGCTCCGGCTTCAGCCATAACCACAATGTGTCCATTAACGGTGGTAATGAGAAAACGCAGTATAGCGCTTCCGTGAACTTCATGGACCGACAGGGCGTAGTACGCGGGACGGACATGGACCGACTGAACGCCCGCGCGTTTGTACAAACCAAAGCGCTGAACGACCGTCTGGACTTGGCTTTCAACGTGAACGCCAGCGTACGCAACAGTTCTACCGGACCTACCGGCACGCAAGGACAAAGCGTATTGGACGCCATGTATTACTACAGCCCGTTGGTGCCTGTCACTAATGCGGACGGCTCGTGGTATCGCAATACGTCCATCTCGCAGAACTACAACCCCATGGCAATGATCAACGAGGACCGCTACGACACGAAGGAGAAGCTGCTGCAGGGCAACGCACAGGCCACGCTGCACATCATCGACGGGCTGGACTGGCACCTGAACCTGTCTTACCAAAACCAGCAGTACATCTACAGCAACTACAACAGCAGCCAAAGCCAACTGCCAAGCGTGGCTTCACGCAACGGACAGGCGGACCGCAGCACCCTGGAGAACATCCGCAAGCAGATGGAAACCTACGTGAACTGGGATCACACCTTTGCCGACGCGCACAAGGTGGGCGTCATGCTGGGGTATTCCTGGGAGCAAGCCGACAACAACGACGGATTCGGACTGAAGGTGTATAACTTCTACAACGACGACCTGGGATACCACAACATGGGCATGGCTAACAACATCTCTATCAACGATGTCATCAGCAACAACCTCTCCACGCTGCGCATGATCTCGTTCTACGGCCGCGTGAACTACAGCTTCAACAGCAAGTACCTGCTGCAGGCCACGCTGCGCCGAGACGGATCGTCGGCTTTCGGCGTCAACAACCGGTGGGGTACGTTCCCATCGGTGTCCGCCGCATGGCGCGTCACGGAAGAGGACTTCATGAAGGACCAGGAGGTGTTCGACGACCTGAAGCTCCGCGTGGGCTACGGCGTGAGCGGCAACTCATTGGGCTTCGACGCATTCTATTCACGCCCTGTGTATGGCTCTACGGGATGGTTCACGTATGTGGACGCTAACGGCACGTCTTCTGACTACCGCGTGCTGGGCGCTACACGAAATTCCAACCCGGACCTGAAGTGGGAAAGCACGGGCATGTTCAACATCGGTCTGGACTTCGGCTTCCTGGACAACCGCCTGACGGGTACCATCGAATACTACAGCAAGAAGACGTCGGACCTGATCTATGACTATGACGTCTCTACCAGCCGATATCCTTACAACAAGATGACGGCCAACGTGGGCGACATCAGCAACAAGGGTGTGGAGGTGACGATCAACGCCATTCCGGTGAAGACGCGCAACTTCACGTGGAGCACGTCGCTGAACCTGTCGCACAACAAGAACGTGGTGGAGAAGCTGTCGAACGAGACGTATTCCGTGAACTACATCCCGCAGGGCAATCCGGACGTGGGCGGATATTCCACCAACGCTGAGGTGCAACGCATCCAGGAGGGCTATCCCATCGGCCAGTTCTGTCTGTGGGAATGGGCCGGCTACGGCGAGGACGGGGGCTCCATCTTCAACGACTATGACGAGGAGGGCAACCTGATAGGCACGACTGACTCTCCTGAACTGGAAGACAAGCGGATGCATGGGTCTGCGCAGCCGAAGATCGTCTACGGATGGAACAACGACCTGACGTGGAAGAACTGGACGCTGACGGCTTTCTTCCAGGGCATGGCGGGCAACAAGATCTTCAACGCCACGCGCTGCTACTACAACAACGTCAGCCTGGTGAGCAACGGCAAGAACGTGCTGGCGGAAGTGGCGGGAGAACAGAACGCGCACGACACGCGCGCACAGGCTCCGTCTGACCGCTACCTGGAGAACGGCTCTTACCTGCGCCTGGCCACGCTGACCCTGGGCTACAACTTCGGCAAAATCGGTAACTGGATCAACGGCCTGCGCCTGTATGCCACGTGCAACAATGTGTTCACCATCACGGGCTACAAGGGCATCGACCCGGAAATAAGCCTCGGCGGCCTGACGCCGGGCATCGACTGGCGAAACACGACTTATCCGCGTACGCGTACGTTCATGGTCGGCGTAAACGTGAATTTCTAACCCCTTAACATTAAGCGATTAAAGATATGAAAACAAGAAATATATTGACAGGTGCCCTGCTGGCACTGACCTCCGTCGGTTGTACCGACCTGGACGTGGACATCAAGTCGCAATACACCGAAATGCCCGATTCGGAAATTGCCATCGAGGCACAGATGAGCAACGCTTTCTATTCGTTCCGCGCCGCCATCGGACGACGCTTTGACGAGGGCGTGTCGTGCAACTCGGACGAGTATACGGCCGTGAGCTTCGACGGCGACTACCTGAACAACCGTGACATGGCAAACTTCTCGCTGCACATGATCAGCCCGACAAACTCGGCCGCACAGCTGGATGTGTTCAACGAACTGCTGACGGGCATTACGAACTGCAACCGCGTGATCTTCGACTTGAGCGAAGGCGGTGTGCCGGAGGAGGATTTGGCTCCGGTGCGGGCCGTGCGCGCTTTCTACCACTTCATGATTATGGACCACTGGGGCGACACGCCTATCATCGACCACCTGCTGGCGGAGGACGAAGCCATCGACCGCTCGCCGCGTGCGGACGTGGCCCGCTGGATTGAATCGGAACTGCTGGCTGTCCGTGACAACTGTTATGAGAATGTAGACGCTTCTACGTATGGCAAGCCGACCCGCTGGATGGTGGACGCGCTGCTGGCGAAGCTGTACATCAACTGGAACGTGTACACACAGGACGTGACCAGCGCAAGCTGGAACGCGAATGCGGACAACGAGAAGCTGGACGACTGCATCGAGGCCTGCGACCGCGTCATCGCCTCGGGCTACTTCAACCTGAGCGACGACTACAAGACGAAGTTCATGTACACGAACGGATCGCACATCAAGGACTTCATCTACGCCATGCCGTTTGACGCGGAGACGGTGCAGGGCATGACGTTCGCCCGCTTCCGCACCTGGCGACGCGGACAGAACAACAACGGCTTCTACAGCATCCCGATGAGTAACTCCGTGGGCGGAAACATGACGCTGACGCCGGAGTTCGTGGAACTGTTCTGCCTGCCGGGCGACCGCCGCAACGACGTGATAGCCGGCAACACGGGCGAAAACATCGGGATGGACAGTTTCGACGTGTATCAATATGACAACACGACGGGCGAACCGACCGGCGTGCGCAACACATACGACGGTCACGACGTGACGTTCACCAAGGCCATCACGCTGAAGGAGGACCTGACGGCCGATCCTGCCGTGGTGCCTAACGGTGACCTGAACTGTGGCGCGGACATAACCGGCTGGACACAAGGCTACCGTTCCATCAAGTTCTTCCCGGACGTGAACGACTACAACACCTTCAGCCGCAACCAGGACAACGACGTGCCCGTATTCCGCTATGCGGACGTCATCCTGATGAAGTGCGAGGCCATCACCCGCGGCGGCGCGGCCACCAATGGCGATACGCCGATGAGCCTGTTCAACCAAATTCGTGCGTATGTCAACGCTCCGCTCCTGGATCACAACCCGAGCCTGCAGGAGATTCTGGACGAGCGCGGGCGTGAGTTCCTGGACGAGCACTGGCGCCGCAACGACCTGATCCGCTTCGGCGACTTCGAGCGCGACTGGGGCTTCAAGAAGGAGTTCAACGAGAATGCGGACAACCCGCAATACCGCCTGTGGCCGTTGAGCGTGAACACGCTGAATGCCAACACGAACTGGGAACAGAACCCCGGATACTAATCACTCATCATAAAAATCAGGTACATTTTTAAGGTAAAAACAAGCGATTGTTTTATTTAGAGTTTTAAAAATGGGAGCCTTGCACCAACCCGCGGTAATGCCATTCCGCGGGGACGTGCAAGGCTTTTGAAACTTATTAAACCCACAGAGATATGATGCTCAATCTGGTTATCGGCCTGCTCATGGCGGTTTACGGCAACCCCATCACGGCACAGGCCATCGAGAGAAACAGCAAGGAGTTCCCGCTGACGCAGTACGTGGACCTCCGCATCGGAAGCGAAGGGTTAGGGCGCGTGTTCATCGGCCCGACCTGCCCCTTCGGCATGGTGAAGCCTTCGCCGGACTGCACACCGGCTCCCAACAACGGATGGGACCCCATGCCCACACGCGTGGACGGCTTCGCGCAGACGCACATCAGCGGGACAGGAGGCGGACAGAAATATGGAAACATCCTCGTGCAGCCCTTCTGCACAGGCATGAATCAAATCAACCACTACTTCCACCGGGCGGAAGAAGACTTCTTGCCGGGATACTACACCACACGTTACCGCGAAAACGGCATCCGAACGGAAATCACCACCGCTGAACGCGCCGCGCTCTACCGCTTCACCTACCCGCGCGACTCTCTGCAGGGGCTGGCCATAGACGCCGGCTTCTTCTTAGGCGAGAACCCCGTACCGGACGCACGTGAGGCACAGCAGTTCGTGGGATCGGAAGTAAACATCGTCAGCGACACGGAAGTAGAGGGATATACCCGCATCCGAGGCGGATGGAACAACGGACGAGCCTACACCGTTTACTTCTATGCGCAGGCAGACCGCCCCTTCACCGAGACAGCTACCTGGAAGGGCGACAGCATCTGCCCCGGCAGCAGACGACAGTACGACTCTTACCAAAAGACGGGCGCCCTGCTGCGCTTCGCAGGAGAGGAAGGCTGCGTCGTGCGCCTGAAAGTGGGCATCTCCTTCCTGAGTACGGGACGCGCGCGCCACAACGCTCACACCGACCTGCCGAACTGGTCGTTCGAGGACGCACATCGACGCCTGCTGGCTCAGTGGGAACAACTACTAAGCCGCATCACGATAGCGGAAGACACGCCCCCGGAACTGAAGCGCATGTTCTACACGGCCGTCTACCACGCTTTGATGATGCCGGCGAACCGCACGGGCGAGAATCCTCTGTGGAACGACCCGCAGCCCTACTATGATGACTACTACGCCATCTGGGACACGTATCGCACGAGCACGCCCCTGCTGACGCTTATCGACCCCGCACGCCAGGCGGAGCTGGTGCAGTCACTCCTCTACATCTACAAGCGCGACGGTTACCTGCCCGACGCGCGCAGCGGGAACTGCAACGGACGCACGCAGGGAGGCTCGAATGCGGAACTAATGATAGCGGACGCCTACGTGAAGGGACTGACGGGCATCGACTGGGACCTGGCACTGGAGGCCATGCTGAAGGATGCCACCGTGGATCCGGGTGGACACCACGAGGCGGAAGGCCGCGGCGGACTGGACGAATATCTGCGCTTGGGCTACGTGCCTTGGGGCATTCCGCGCGCCGGAAACCGCACGGTGGAGTACAGCTACTGCGACTATGCCATCTACCTGGTGGCGAAAGGAATGGGTAAGAACGACCTGGCGAAGCGTTACCTGAAGCAAAGCGGAAACTGGAAAAACCTGTGGCGGGCGGACTATGAGCACGACGGCACACATGGCTTCATCATGCCCCGCGACGCCCAAGGGAACTGGTTGGACAGCCTCGTATATGGGCACAGCAACCTGCGCAAGCCGAAGTACGTCTACACACCCGTGACCTCCGAGGGACCGTGGTACACACCGTGGTGGGACACGTTCTTCTACGAGGGTACGTCGTGGGAATATTCGCTGAGCGTGCCCCACGACGTGCCGGGTCTAATTGCCCTGTGCGGCGGGCCGGAAGCTTTCGAGCACAGGCTGGACACGTTCTTCGACCACGGCTACTACAACGTGAACAACGAACCGTCCTTCCTCACGCCCTACCTCTACCACTGGATAGGCCGCCCGGACCGCAGTGCGGACCGCGTGCGCGAGATCGTAAGCCGCCACTTCAGCGCCAAGCCGGACGGCCTGCCGGGGCGCGATGATGCGGGAGCGATGTCCTCGTGGTTAGCCTTCCACATGATGCCCATCTACCCCAACGGAGGACAGGACTATTACCTCATCCACGCACCGATGCTGCGCGAGGTGACGTTCCATCTAGCGAACGGACGGAAGTTCCGCATTGTGGCCGAAGGCCTGTCAGAGCGAAACCGCCACATCGTATCGGCCACGCTGAACGGCAAGGATTATCCCTACTCGGCCCTGCGCCACACCACGCTCATGGAAGGCGGCACGCTGGTGCTGAAAATGGGTAACAAGCCCAGAGAATGGGGGAAGGAGATGTTTGAAACTGAAAAATGATAATTTAGCAGCCGAAGGCTGCAATGGTTAATGGTCAATGGTTAATGGTTAATGATTAATGGTTAATGGGCTGCGCATGAGTCCTTTTACCACGTATTAACCATTAACCATTGAACATTAACCATTAATCATTAACCATTGAACATTGCGGGCAAAGCCCGCTTATAAACCCAAGACAACAATGAAAACAAGACTGATTGCTTTACTGACTTTACTGGGAGCGGCACTCACCGCAGGGGCACAGACCGTGCCGGACACGCTGCTCTTCGTCTTCAAGCTGCACGGACAGACGCGCCGCTTCGAGATGAGCTTCGAGGAAAGAAACGACACCGTACGCCTCACTTGGGGTATCGAACGCAAACTGAAATGGCTAACGGGGACCTACATTATGACACCTTGGAACGTGGAGAATGGCTCATCACTCAGTTTCCTGCAGCCCGAGAACGGGAATCACGTGACACTGCCCCCCGGCGAAACGGTGTACATAATAGGACGCAAAGCGTTCCGCACGCTGAAAGCCACCGGACGGATGGAGTACAACCAGACGACCTACCACCTGCTGGACACGGACGAGCGCGCCCTGAATCTGCCACTCCTCCACGTCAAGGACGCGGCCGAGGGTGAGGAGATGTGGATTCTGGATTATCCCGCCCTCCCCTTAGTGTGGCGGATGAAAGACAATCCGCTGGAGATAAACTGGGAAATAATGGAGAATGGATAATGATTAATGGTTAATGGTTAATGGTTAATGAGCTGTGTCAAAATGTAAGGGAGTATTCAACCTCCCCGGAGGAGGAGAGTTTAGTTAGCACTGCGTATTTTGACACAGCCCATTAACCATTAATCATTAACCATTCTTTTACCTCCTCCCAGCGGTAGTAGGGACCCGAAACGGGAGTGAGGCCGGCGAGGCGTACTTCGCGCTCGTTGTGGAGCAGTTTCACCAACACCTTTCCTTCGGTGTTGCGGAAGAAGACAAACTGCACGTTGGCCGCCATCGGCGAGACGTGATAATCTTGCCAAGCCAGGTGGAACTTCTCGATGTCCGTCTCACGGCCATCGCAGCCCTCTACACGCAGCAGTGCAAGGAGACGGATGAGATGGGTGTCGTGCCCGAAACGAAGGTCGGCACAAGGACGGCCGGCAGCAATGGCTCTGTCGGCATGCTTCACAATATTGCGCACCAACGCTGTCGCTTGGCGGGGCATCAGTCCCCGATTGAGCGGAGCATCGGCGTTGCATACATACATGCGGGCGTTTACCACCTTCCACAAGCCCGTCAGTTCATCGTACGTGAAAAGATCGAAGAAACCAACGCCCTTCAGATGGTCACAGTTCTGCATGTCGACAGCAATCCAATAGAGGTCTTCCATCAACGCCCGCTCTTGCTCATACGTCATGCGGACAGAGGAGTCGACCAAAGCCTTCACGAAGCGGGCCGGCCGGATTTGCTCCCGCTCGAATCGGCGAAAGTCATCACGCCACGCCGCCGTATCGGAACAGAAGGCTTCCGCTTCGGGAGAAGTGTGGGCGATGTAATCCATGTAGCGCTGGTAGGCCCGGCGGCTGACACGCAACCGGGGATTCAGCTCTTTCAGGGCCTCTGTGAAATAACTCATGCTCATGGCGCAACGCAGCGAAGTGGACGAACGGGCGTCAATCACGGCACTGTCGGCAAAGACCTGAGGAAAACGGTCAAACATACGCCGAGCAATGTCGCGATGCTGGCGTTCGCCCAGCGGGGTGATGTTGCCGCTGCGCCCACGGGCATCCTCCCACACCTTATGCAGGCGCACACGGACATCCTCGCCCAGCGGTGTAAGGACACGTACGGCGGCCAGTGAGTCGAACACCTCGACCACCCGCTTGTAATGCTCGTCGTTAGTGCGCCAGCGGGAACCGTGACGGCCGTAGTGGGAGATATAAAAAGGCGTATAGCCTTCAGGAGCCGGTGTCTGCACGCCTTCGGGAGCGGGATAGGCGTAATAGATGCTGCCCAGCTGCTCGGGCGTAGGTTTTGATTGTGCCACGGCAGCCGAGGTAAGGCAAAGACCGGCAAGAATGAGGAACAGAACTTTTATCTTCATAGCGTATGCTTATCTAAATCTTTTTACTTCACTGTCACTTCCGCACGGACGCGCTTCAGCAATTCGCCGGAAGCCGCCGCCGGACGTGTATCACCCCAAACCAGATGCGGATTGCTGATAAAGATGTCACTGGCCGTATTGACATAGAAGCCGTAGACCTTGTCATTCACAAATCCTTCACCCTGGCAGGGACGCTTGTCATAGACGCCACCCGGATAGTCCGTGCGCTTCAGCAACTGGATATGGATATCGTCAAAATAAATGTGGTTTACCTTGTCGGGCACATCACCACCGACAAAAATACCGTTCTCGCTGATACATTTCACATTGGAGAACCAGATGTGACTCACCTCACCACAACGACCTTCGGTAGCGCCCTTCGGGAAACGCCATCCGGCATCCTTATGATTGCCCACGGCACGCGGATAGGACGTAACATAGATAGGCTCGGCCTTGCCCCACCACACGTCGGACCACAAACGGCAGTCCACAATCATATTGTCGAACACGACGTTGGTCACCGTGCCTTCATCACGGTTCTGGATGCCGATGCCGCGGTTGCTGTCACGGATGACGCAGTTGTTGAACAGGACGTTATTGATACGGTCCATGTTCTCCGAACCGATCTTGATGGCGCACGAGCGGGAAACCATCGTGCAATTGGTCACTACTACATCCTCACAGGAACCGTATTCCTCAAACTCACGACGGTTCTTCAGGCAGATGCAGTCATCACCACTCTCGATGTAGCAGTTGGCTATGCGTACATGGCGGGAATGGTCCACGTCAATGCCGTCACCGTTGCGTATCTTCAGATTGTTGCGGATGCTGATGCCTTCTATCACGGCGTCCTTGCAGCCGATGAGATGGACGGTCCAATAAGGGCTGTTGCAGATGGTGACGTCACGGATAACCAGACGGTCGACGGCTTCCAAGGTCAGTACATGCGGACGAGGGTCGAAATCGGTCACGGGCTTCAGCTCGTAAGAATCTTCCAGTTCCTTCCCCATGAAAGCCACACCGTTGCCGTCAATAGTGCCCATCCCTGTAATGGACACCTGCTTCAGGTTCTTGCCGCTGATCCACATCATTCCTTCGCCCCGGTTCTCGCGGAAGGCGCTTTCGGTATAGACCGACTCATCGGGACTGGCCAGAAGGCGTGAATCAGCTTCCAAATGCAGATCGACGAAAGAGGCCAGCTTGAAAGGACTGCACAAGAAAGTGTGTCCGGCCGGAACCAGCACCCTGCCGCCACCGGCCTGCGAACAGGCATCGATAGCGGCCTGAAGAGCCGCCGCGTCATCGGTCTGCCCGTCGCCCACGGCGCCATAGTCCATGATGTTGTACACACGGTCTGCCTGTCGCAGTCCGCTGCAGGCGGCCAGACACAGACAACAGAAAACGAAAAAGAGGCTCTTTAGTTTCATATAATGGGTAATGGTTAATGGTTAATGATCAATGGTTAATGGTTAATTCTTCATGACGTTGGGGGGACAGTCTTCCGGCCGGCTGCCCCATTCGCGGTTGGGTTCGGAACCCATCTCCAGCTCCAGCGTGCCTCCCTTTACGATGTCGGCGTGGTCCAGGTAATTCTTCGTGTAAGGCTGGCCGTTCAGCGTGGCGCGCCGGATGTAGATGTTCTTCGCGGAAGCTCCCTTAGCCTTGATGGTGAACGGACGGCCTCCCTCCGGACAAAGCGTGACGGACGGGAAAGAAGGACTGGCCAACATATAATAGGGCGTACCCGGACAGACGGGATAGAAGCCCATAGCCGCAAACATATACCAGGCTGACATCTGCCCTGCATCGTCGTTTCCGGCCAGTCCGCCCGGTGCGGTGTGGTACTCCGTGTCCATGATGTGGCGGACGGCGCGCTGCGTCTTCCACGGTTGTCCGGCATAGTTGAACAGGAACGCCACTTGATGGCAGGGCTCGTTGCCATGCCAGTAACGCCCTTCAGAAAACATGGAGTCGAGCTTGGCGGCATAATTCTCCCTGCCTCCCATCAGTTCCATCAGTCCGTAGGGATCCTGCGGGACATACCACGTGTAATGGCAAGGCGCCCCTTCGGTGATGAACCTCGTGAAGCGGAAGGCGTTGCCCTCGTCCAGGAAAGTCCCGTCGGCCCGGCGTCCCTGGGCATAACCGGTGCGCGGATCAATGACGTGACGGTAGTTGCGCGCACGCTCCATCAGCGTCCCGTAATCGTCCGTCTTGCCCAAGGCGAGCGCCACCTGCGCCAGCGCAAAGTCATCATAGGCATACTCCAGCGTGCGCGACACCTGCTCACGTGTATGAAACGCGTCGGGCACGCTGTCCTCCAGCGGGATGTAGCCATACTTCCGATAGGAGTCGAGCGCCCGGCGTCCCATGCCGTCGCGATACTCCTCCGGCGAAGCGGGACGCTCGAAGGCGTTCTTCCGCAGCCCTTCGTAAGCCTTGTCAATATCAAAATTTCGGATGCCCTTGATCCATGCGTCGGCCACTACCGACGCGACATGATCACCGATCATGGCCGATGTATAGCTGTTCCAACAGGGGAAAATAGGCATCCAGCCACCCTGCTCGTACTTGCTGACCAGCGACTGCATCATCTCTCCACCTTTCTGTGGGGTAATCAGATTGACTAACGGGTGCAAAGCTCTGTACGTGTCCCACAGGCTGTAGTCATCGTAATAGGCTTGCCCTTCCTCCGCCCGCATCACGGGCCTGCCGGTGGCGAAAGCCGGATAACGGCCGTCCACATCGTCGAACGTGCGCGGCAGGAAGCCGGCCCGATAGAAAGCGCCGTAGAACTTGGCCAGCGCTTCTTCGTCATCGGTTTCCGCCCGGATGAGACCGAAGCGGCGTTCCCAGATGTCCGTCAGCTCTCGGCGCACTTGTTCAAAATCCCAATGAGGGATCTCGGCCTGCAGATTCCGCTCCGCTCCGGCTTCGTCCACAAACGACGAAGCGGCCTTCACCAGCACCTCCTCGCCGGCTTCCACTTCGAAGGCCAGATAAGCTCCCACCACCGGACGGCCTCCCAGCTCCGCGGAAGCGTTGAACAAGGTATCTCCCGAGAAAGTGCCATAACCGCTTATCTTTTTCCGAAGCTCCACCACGAAATGTCCGCTGAAGCCTGCCGGTTCTCCCCATCCCTGATAGATGCGGTGCACGGGATTATAACCGTAAATGCGGCCGTTCACCGTGTCGACGCGCACGAAGCCCCGCCCCTCATCGCTGTTGGGAGTGACCACCAGCCAGGCCTTCCCCGCTTTCCAGTAGGTGAAACGGAAGACCGCCGCACGCGAGCGGGCCGTCAGCTCCGCCCGGATGCCTTCATCGGGCAGGGAAACGGCATAATAGGCAGGCGTGGCCACTTCATCGGCGTGCGAGAAACGCGAGGCACGCCCTCCGGCCTTCCACCGCAACTCCCCATACTGAGGCATCAGCGTCATGGAACCATAGTCCTGCGTACAGCCTCCCACAATCCAATGGGAGTTTCGGAAGCCCCGGAAAAGGCTGTCCGCGTAATAATAAGGCGCGACACATTTCTTCTCGGACTCACGCGTCTGGGGTGTCCAGAAGTTCATGCCGTTGGGCTCGAGCACGGCGGGCAACGTCTGCCCGTACTCTTCGGTGTTCCGGCCGAACAGACCGGCCGTCCGCGTCGTGCTGGGCGCTGTGCCCACGCGCGTGTCCACACAATCCGTCCGGCTGACATCACTCCCTCCCTCCTTACATCCGACGGTCAGCGAAAGGACGGTCACCAGACACAAACCACCTGTTACAAATCTATTCTTCATTATATCTTAATGTATATCTTCTTCTTGTACAAAGGCCAACCCGCCACGCCCATGACCGCTACAAACAGCAGTGAGTAGACGGCCGATGCCAGATACGGATCCGCGATCAAGGCGTGAATGCCTCCATAAATCGCAGGCTTGGCTTCCGTGGCGCTCAGGACAATGGCCGCCACCTCGCTCAGCACATAGAGGAAAAGCGGATTGACGCCGAACACCTCGAAGAAGCGGCACCAATTCTTTTTCCCCCGCCCGTCGATGAAATACATCAGCACCGCCAGCAAGGAAGCCGCCGCACCGCAAGTGACCAGCGCATACGAAGGCGACCAGACGCGTTTGTTCAGCGGCAGGGCCTCCGTCAGCAGGAAACCCGCGGCCAGCAGCAGGAAGCCCGCCACGAACAGCCCGATGATTTTCTTGTCCAGCGTGTCAGCCTCCATCACGAGCCGTCCGCACAGGAAGCCTGTCAGCGTATGCGCGATGGCCGGGAGCGTGCTCACGATGCCTTCAGGATCAACGGGCATCTTGGTATAAAGATGCTCCGCCCCCAGCAGGGCACGGTCCACCACGACCAGCACATTGTTTCCGTCATTCACATATCCCCCGCCGAGCGTCAACAGCAGCGCATAGCCCGCCAGGAGCGTCCCCGCCGTCCATCCCAACTGCCGGGGGCGCAGATACAAAGCCAGGATGGACACCACGCCGTAACACAGCGCGATGCGCTGCAGCACGCCCGTAATGCGCAATGTGCCGAAAGCCAGGAACTCCCCGTCGCACATCTGGTCGAACCAGTGTATGGCCACGCCGATGAGAAAGATGAGCGCCGTGCGCCGCAAAATCTTTCTCCACACGGCCGCGGAAGGCCTGAAGCCGAACTTTCGCAAGGCGATGTACGTAGAGATTCCCATGATGAAAAGGAAAAAAGGGAATACCAGGTCGCAGGGCGTCAGCCCGTTCCACGCCGAGTGCTGCAGCGAGGCATACGACTGCGGCCCGCCCGCGTTGTTCACCACGATCATGCCCGCCACGGTGATGCCCCGCATCACGTCCAGCGACAGCAGCCTCCCTTTCTTTATCACAAACTCATCCCCCATCCCCAATTCTCCATTCTCAATTCTCAATTCTCAATTCTCAATTTTCAATTCACCAAACGCCTCGCGGAACACCGCCTTCGCCACGTCCACCGCATCGCCCTCGGCCTCGGCCGGATACGGATTGTGCGCCTTCGTCCACGGCTCCTCCATGCCATACCAGTCTATCTTCTCCGGCTTCCGCTTGCCGTCCAGCACGTCCTGCAGCATCCGCCACCACGCCTCCCAGCGCTTGTAGTAGAAGTCGCGCAGCAGGCCGTTCCACTCCTTGTGGGCATAGTCGCGCAGGCCGCCCGTGTCGGCGCAGTAGCGGTTGCCCCAGGTCGTGATCTGCGTACGGGCGTTCCATTCGTAGAGGTCCTTCTCCGCAGGCGTGGTGCCCGCGCGGCGTGCCTTGGCTATCCAGCTTCCCACGCGGAACTCGCTGCGCGTGGCCAGCAGACTGTCCTGCAGGAGCAACAGGCGGAGGAAGCGCCCGGAGTCCCGCTTATAAGCCTTCTTGTCGAAGCTCTTGAAGTCCGCGATGGCACGGTTGTACGTGATGCGCCCCTCGTCGGCCAGCGCCTGGCGCACGATGTCCACCAAGTCATATTCAAAGTTATTATTGCCCCGGTAAGCGTCGGCCACGGACACCATCAGGCGCGCGGCCTCGGCCGTCATCGTCGGATCATAATAGTTCTCCATCTTCGACCAACTGGACACCTGGAAGTTGTTCATCGACGGCCGTCCGCAGAAGATGGACTCGTGAGGTCCTTGCTGGTTGTTGCCGAAAGGACAATTATAAATCGAGTTGGCCAGCACCATCCACGCCTGCTCTATCTTTTCGTCGCGCACGCCGTAGCGGGCAAAGACATACTCCTTCAGCCAGTCCTCCTTGGTGAACTTCTCGGGTCTCCAGGGCAGTTCGCACATCAGCTCGAACATCACCGGATTGTTCTCCGATCCCTCCATCGTCAGGCCGATGCCCTTCAGGTGGGCCGCCAGCGGATTGTTTTTCGTCAGGTAGAAGTTATCCAGCAGCTGGTCCATGCGTCCGTGCAGGCCTACGTTTCCGCCGAAGTTTTCGAGCATGCAGAACAGCCAGTCGTGCTGCTCGTAGCCATTCTCACGCTTCCAGATGGAAGGGATGCCCCACATAGGGCGACATTCGCTGAAGAGATCCAGAATGAGCAGGTCGCCGTTGTTCAGGTTCTCAATCATCTCGGGACGCGGATTTTCCGTCCATCCCTGCACTACCCAGACCGCCTTCGGGTTCACCTTCTTCATCTCCGCCATCACGGCCCGTCCGGCCGCGTCGAAATCCACCTCGTCGGCATTCTCCAGCTCGTGGAAGGGGTCCATGGAATAGTAGTCAGCCTTGCCAAAAAGTTTCTGTTGCTCCGCATAATAGAGAGAGGCTATCTCAGAATAGCGGGCGTCAGTGGGCTGCAAGAAAGCCGGCCGCACAAAGCCGTTCCACAGCTCGGGTTTCCTGATGTTCAGCCCCATTTTTTCATCGGCGTCGTGGGGCACCATGCCGCTATATCCCGGAAAGACCGGCTTGATGCCATATTCCTTCATCCGCTTCAATATCTTTTTCTGCAAAGCCTCCTGGCGGGCGTACCACGTGTCGGGATTGGGGCCTCCCCAGCCTTCCAGGTTGTTCATGGCCCACCAGGCCAGGAAAGCGGGACCGGCGATGAAGCGGTTTACCTCGTCGCTGCTATAGCCCAACTTCAACAACAGGTTGCGCCATACGCACTCCATGCCGACGGCTGCCAGGGGCAGATTGATGCCATGCAGCGCCATCCAGTCAATTTCCTTCTCCCATCGCTCCCAATCCCAAAAAGCCATGGTGTAGGAATAGGTACAATAATTGAAGTCATAGCGCAAACTGAGGTCTGTCTCCTTCCGCAGTTTCTGTTTGACAGGCGGCAAAACGTCCGGCAATTCGGCCTGCATGCCGTTCCATGAGAGATGGACGCCTGCATAATATTTCAGGTACCAATTGATTCCCGTAGCGATATTCACATAGGTATTACCGCGAACCACCACTTTTGAGCCCTTTTGGTCCAGTTCAAAAAAGTCCTTCTCCCCTTTCTTCAGTTCAATAACGAATTTGCGCGAGGCGCCTTTATCAATTCTCTCAAGCAGTCCGTCAATAGGACCGGCAAACAAATGAACAGTCCATACGGACAGTAACAAAACAAGTAAGCTAATTTTGTTCTTCATGACATATCTATTCTATTATGCAACAAATGTAGAGACTTTTATCTGTCTATAAGTGGAAAATAGAAAACTTTGGGCAGAATATAGTCCAATCTGCATCCCCCAAAGCTTCCAAACGTCAGTTTAATCTTTTTTAAGTCCCTGGCTGGGCAAATAACCATAAAATTCCTTGAAGCATTTTGTGAAATACTTAGGGTCATTAAATCCTACGGCATAGGCCACCTCCGAAACGTTTACATCTCCCTTTCTTTCCTGAATCATCTGCCGGGCCACACTCAATCGATAATTTTTCATAAACTGTCCGATCGGTTGCCCTACCAATGCATGCATCTTGGAATTCACCAATGTTTTGCTATAGCCCATATCACGGACAAAACACTCTAAGTTATATTCCGAATCCGCATAGTTCTTTTTCATCAGTTCGATTGCTTTGTTGACAAACAATTGGTCTTTAGATTCTTCTTTGATATGCAGTTCTTCCATATCACCGCTGGCTGAAAACCGTTTCCTATAACTATTTCTCAGATTCAATATATTCCGGATTCGCAGCAAGAACACTTCCTCGTCAAAAGGTTTGCAGATATATTCATCGACTCCTATTTCAAAACTTTTCTTTTCCTGCGCCTCCGAAGAAATGGCCGTAAGCATCAGGAAAGGAATGTGGGACGTGAGCAGGTTATCCTTAATACGCCGTGACAGTTCCATCCCGTCCATAACAGGCATCATCAAATCGCTTACAATCAAATCCACCGTATGTTTCCGGACTATCCGAAGCGCTTCTTCTCCATGTTCAGCCTCCAACACCCGATAATCTTTGGACAACAGACTGCACACATAAGCACGCATATCCTTGTTGTCTTCCACTACAAGAACCGTTTCCTTCTGAATCCCGGCATCTTCATTCTCAAGCTGTATCTGTCCGTTCTCTGCCGCAGTGTCAGGACTTGCGGACGACGGTTCACCATCAGCTTGCAACAACGGTAAAAGTACCCGGAAGGAAGCACCACGCCCCTGATTATTTCGGGCAAAAATCACGCCCCCATGCAACTCTACAATTCGTTTGCACAAAAAGAGTCCTATTCCTGTACCGCTTTGTCCAAAGACCGGATGTTTCTCGCCTGACTTGGATTGGAAGAAACGGTCGAAGATCTTATCCTTATCCGCTTCTACAATCCCATACCCTGTATCGCAGACATTGACATAAAGTTGCGCTCCCGTCTCCCCCCGCTTCGGAATAGCCGCCACAAACACATCAATGCGCCCGTTGTCTGGCGTAAACTTCACGGCGTTCGCCACCAGATTAACCAATGCCTTACGCATATAGCCCACGTCTATCATCACACAAGGGTGAGCTATGTGGGTATATAAACAAACTTCGATGCCACGTTCTTTTGCAAAGACTTTGAACGGTAACAACAATGCTGAAATAAACTCTACGAAATTGCAGGCTTCCCGATTCAGCACCACTTTATTCATTTCCAGTTTCCGGAAGTCCATCAATTCGTTCACCAATGACAGCAAATAACCCGAGTTACGCTCCGCAATCTCCAACTGTTCTTTTACTTCTTCGTCCTTCACAACCTTCAAGGCATGTTCGATGGGGCCATGAATCAGCGTGACGGGTGTCCTGAATTCGTGGGTTATATTAGTAAAGAAGGTAATCTTTTCCTCCGTAGCCTCCTTCACCTGCTCAGCCATCACCTCCAACTGTCTGTTCTGTATGGCCAATTCTTGTGTGCGTTCTTCCACTTTTTGCTCCAGTTCAGCTCTTTGCGCACGATAACGCTCCACTTTCCTATGATAAAACAACCAACCCAAAACGAACAAGACAAACAAGACTCCCACATAAAACCAAGCGGTCTTATAAAAATAAGGAATAATATGCACATCAACCTCGGTCACTCGCCCGGACCATTGCCCCGTCTCATTCGTGGCACGAACCTGAAGGACATAATCCCCCGGCGGCACGGCCGTATATCGGATGACGCAATCCCCGGGCCTCGTCTCATTCCATTCTTCTTCATACCCTTTCATCCGGTAAGAAAACCGGATTCGATTGCTGCTACCATAATCGCATGTCGTCAGCCTGATCGAGAAACGACTTTCTCTTTCATGCAACGTGATGGAAGACGCTTTTGTAACGTTCTGTTTCAGGTAGTTCCCGCTTGACGGATATATCGGGGTACCGGCTATGGACAAAGAGGTCAGTTGAACCACCCGATCCCCATAAAGAGAAGCCAATTCTTCCGGCCGGACGATCAACATGCCCATATTGGTAGACACATAAATCCGGTCATACCTGGACGAATAGTGAATTCCGTTCAAGGCGTATTGCGTGAACGGCAAACCGTCGCCCGTCGTATAATTGATGAAAGACATCGTCGTCACATCCAATTTGCAGACGCCGTCATGGGTCACAATCCACAAATTCCCCCGCCCATCTTGCGTCATGCCGACGACTGTATTGTCAAGCAATCCATTCCGCACCGTATAGTTGGTAAACACGAAATGCCCTCTTTCGTCCTCAGACACCTTATACAGGCCGCTGCCGTTTCCTCCCAGCCACAAAGTTCCTTCTCCGTCTTCTATAATGCAGTTGATTTTCTCCAGCCTCATGGATTTCGGCTCATCCAGCTCATATTTAAAGTAGGTATATCTGAAATTCTTATGAGATTGAGCATACGAAAACAAGTCGAGCATCAGCAATCCTCTTGTCGTCCCAATCCACAAACGCTTCTTCCGATCCACATAAAGAGCGGGAATCATCTCAAACTCATTCTCTATGCCATCAAACAACACCCGCTCAAACGTTTTGGCCGCCTTATCGTAAAACAACACTCCGCGCGTGGATCCAAACCAAAGTCCTCCGTTGATTACATCTTCACAAGCACTGCTGATAAAGTCTCCTTTCAATGTCGCAAATTCCTCACGCGTATAGCGCCTAAAACTTCGATTCTCCTTTCGGTTCAAATTCAATTCGTTAATGCCCACACCCCACGTATAGGCCCACAAATGCTGATCAGAGTCAACGAAAAGACCGTTAATCGTGTTATTGCTCAACGAATTAGGATTGTTGGGAGAAAACACATACCTCTTATAGGCATTGGTTTCAGGATTCCAGCAGGCCAGTCCTCTCTCCAGCATGCTAATCCAAAGATTTCCTTCAGCGTCTTCACAAACAGCATTGACCGGAAAGTTCTCGCCCGCCGTCAAAGATGTTTGGGGTGGATACCATAAGCTCGTTTGAAGCCGCTTCGGAGCAAGCAGATTGACTCCTCCTGTCTCTGTGCCGAGCCAGATTGTTTCTCCGTCCGTATACACGCAATTAACCGCATTGCAATTGATAGTACCCTCCCGCTGGATGCTGTTCTGACGAATGAACGAGAAAGAATCCGTCTCACGGTGGTACACGTTAATTCCGTTCAATGTGGACACAATAATATCCCCCTGTCCCGTCATATTAATATCCGTGATGTATGCCTGGCTCAGCATGCCGGGACGATGCGTTGAGTAACGATAACGCTGCATCCGGCGGGTTATCACATTGTATTTGAAGAGCCCCCTGTTCGTTCCTATCCAAAGGAAGTCTCCGTCTTCAAGCATGCAGGATATCCGCCAGTCCTCGCTGAAAGGCTCCAGGCTATCCGACAAGGGGACAGCGTTCAACAGATGTCCTTCCTTCTTTTCCAACACATACACTTGATTGTCCAACCCCGCACAAATAGTATGCCCCATGTCTATGACAGCCCTGACCGGTGAAGAGCAAGGTTGAGCCAGACAATAGTAATTGTTGATTCCACCTTTTTCATCCAGTTCCACGCACCATAAATTATTACTACAAGACACCCACAGATTGCCTTTCTTGTCTTTATACAAAGAATGAACATAGCCGTCCGACAACTGGCGCAACGTGTCATTCATGGAAGAAAACGGGTCGATGACAGAATAGGTATCCAAATCGAGCAACTCCAATCCGCCCTCGGAAGCAATCCACAAGCGTCGGAAATTATCCTCACAAAGCTTATGCACGAAGTCATTCTTCAACTTCAACGGTTCCGTCTGCGTATTAAAGCTCAGGACCTGATATCCGTCATATCGCCCGATACCATTGTGTGTAGCCATCCAGACAAAGCCGTCGGAGTCGCGAACGATGTCGTCCACAAAGCTATGCGGAGCCCCTTCGCTTTCAGTGATATAGTAATAATTATAATTACTGAAAAAACGTTCATCAGCTTGCGGGAAAGCCGCCAGAACAACAGTAAACAAGCATAAGAAAACGATCGACAATTGCAGTTTCATAACGTCTTGTGCTATCACGTGTGAATTTCAACGTACAAATATAGGGAAAATCAGACATAAAACGGCATTAATGCAAAAGGAATATCAAGAGAGGCAAATAATCCTTCAATTCTACAGCCAGCAACTTCAAGGCCTGCTGTATACGATAATCCACCGTTTTATCCGAGACACCCAAGCGCTCCGCAATCTCCTTATAAGTCATGTCCTTGAAACGATGCATGACGAACGCCTCCCGATAGGTATCCGGCAGATGAACAATAGCCTCTTTCAGATGGTGACTCAGATCATTGAGCATGCACAAGTCGGTCTCTTCCAAGACACCTTCCACAATCTCCTGATAGTAATGGGTGTCTGCATTAAGCTTCACCTGTTCCTGCCCGATCCGGTTAAGTGCTTTCCGGTAAACGGTTTTCAGCAGATACTTCACCAATGATGTCTGGACAATCTCTTCATCACGGTGCTCCCATAGCCACAACATCGTATCCTGCGCAATCTCCTCAGCGCTTTCCAGGCTGACAAATTTCCTTCCATAGGCACATAGCAACGGATAGTACTTTCTGAAAAGCACATCGAACGCCTTTGAATCGCCGTTCTGAAGTTTTTTCAACAAAAGAATATCTGTATGCTTTGTCTCCACGTCGTTTAATTTGTACTTTCGTTTTATCTGCAAAATTAGTTCTTTTAAATGAAAATAATAGGATAAAACGCAGAATAAAGCGAACTTGAGCATTCTCACTGACGGTCAGAGGGTTTGGCTTCGGGTGGCACGGAATGACATAAGGGCGGAAAAACGGATTTGGGCGGATTACAGCAATAGATGCACTTCCAAATCATTACCCAACACCTGAT
>CALUFR010000058.1 GCA_944319875.1 uncultured Bacteroides sp. | reverse complement strand
GTTGAGCGAACATCCTGCCAAGTCTGTCACTGTATTTTTGGATGCTTGCTTTAGTGGAACTAAGCGTGAAGGCGACATGCTTGCTTCAGCACGTGGCGTTGCAATCAAAGTTGACGAAACTGTACCTGTAGGAAATATGGTTGTATTCGCTGCGTCGCAAGGCGATGAAACAGCTTATCCTTACAAGAATCAAGGGCATGGGATGTTCACTTATTTCTTATTAAAGAAACTTCAAGAAACAGAGGGGGATGTTTCATTGGGAGATTTAAGTGAATATGTGATAGATCAGGTTAGGAAAACATCTATTGATGAAAATGAGAAGATGCAAACCCCAACCATTACTCCTGCAGACAAAGTGCAGAATGAGTGGAAAAACTGGACATTGAAATAATACACTTTTTTCATAATAGGGGCTTTATGCTTTCTGTTTGGTAAAATTGGTCATTTACTAAACGGGGCATCAAGCCCCATCTTATTTTTCATCATGAATATCAAGCCTTTCTTTCTAATATCAGTAACTGTTCTTCTTTTTGCGGGTAGCAACCTATGTTATCCGCAAACTCCTCGTGAGCGATACGATGCTTTCCGCAAAGAAGCTCGGCAAACCTATGAGGACTTTCGCGACAAGGCCAATCAAGCGTATGCCGACTTTATGAAACAAGCTTGGGAAAGCTACCAAGCCTTGCCGGAAATACCCAAACCGGAAGACGAACCGCCGTTGCCGCCTGTGATTTATGAGGAAAAGGAAGAGCAGGAGGAAGAGGTGATTCTCATGCCGCAAGATGACATTCTCCCTATTCCGGAGCAAACTCCACAGCCTAAGCCTATTGCTCCCATCAAAGAAAAGGAGGTGCCAGTGGCAGATTACTTCGCATACACATTCTTTGGCACAGCGTGCAAGGTGCGGCTGAGCGACAGCCATCGTTTTGTCTTGAAGAGTTGCCGTGAAGACGAATTGGCGGCCATCTGGCAACGGTTATCGTCGGAGGAATATGATAATTTGATACGCGACTGCTTGGAATGCCGCATCCGCCTGCAACTCTGCGACTGGGCCTATCTGCTGATGCTGCAAGAACTTTCGCAATCTTATTTCGGAGGGAACACCAATGAGGCGGTTTTACTGACCGCTTACTTGTTTTGTCAGTCCGGGTATGAAATGCGTTTGGCCGAAGCCAAGGGAAAGTTGTATCTGTTGTTTGGAAGCAGGCACATTATCTACGAACTGCCTTATTGGGAAATAGGAGGCAAAGCATTTTATCCTTTGGATTGCGATGAGACTTCTCTGAACATCTGTCAGGCGGATTTTCCCAATGAACAGCCGCTGTCTTTGCAAATCACCAAAGAGCAATTATTTGCCATGAAAGCTACTCCAGCCCGGAGTTTACAAGCCAGAGACTACCCGTCTGTGAAGGTGTCCTTGTATGCCAACCAAAATGTGATGGATTTTATGGAAACTTATCCCTCCTCCATGACGGGAGACAACTTTTGCACCCGTTGGGCATTGTATGCCAATACGCCACTAAGTAAAAGCTGTCAAAAACTACTATATCCCACATTGAGGAAAGCCATTCAAGGGAAATCTCAGGCGGAAGCTGCCAATCTGCTTATCAACTTCGTGCAAACGGCTTTCGTTTATGAGTATGATGACAAGGTGTGGGGGGAAGACCGGGCTTTCTTTGCAGAGGAGACCTTGCGCTATCCGTATTGCGATTGCGAAGACCGTTCCATTCTGTATACCCGGTTGATACGGGATTTGTTAGGCTTGAAAACGGCTCTTATTTATTATCCGGGTCATTTGGCTACAGCCGTCTGTTTCACAGGTGAGGTAAAAGGTGACGGTCTTCTTCTGAATGGGGAACGGTATGTGGTTTGCGATCCGACTTACATCGGTGCACCCATCGGGATCACCATGCCCAAGATGAACAATCAAGAAGCCAAGGCTATCTTATTGGAATAATGATAGAAGAGGAGGGCGGAACGTGCATAGGTAGCTAAATTTTCCTCCTTGGGGGAATCGAATGCTTTCCTGTGTTTCGACACCCTCCTCATCTATTATAGTTTATTCGCAGCAGCACCCGTCGCCGCAGTCGTGGTGTCCGCTTCCGCAGCCGCCGCCACAACCTTCGCAACCGCCGCCGCAGCCGCCCGAAAGCATCCGGGTCATCTCGGCAATCTCCTCGTTGGTGGCAGGACGGCTGGTCACTACCTGTCCCACGAAGTTCAGGTCACAGCCGGCCAGCGGATGGTTCATGTCCATCACCACGATGTCCTCCTTCACTTCCACTACCGTGCCGTTGAGGCGTTGGCCCTCGGCGGTCATCATCGGGATGACGGCATCGGGCACCACGTGCTCGTCGTCGAACTTGCCGTCTATCAGGAAGACGCTCTTCGGCAATTCGATTACGTGTTCCTCGTCATATTCGCCGTAGGCATCGACGCAAGGGATGGTGAAATCGAAGGTGTCGCCCTCGGCCAGATCTTTCACTTGGTTCTCGAAGGCGTCCAGGGTCAGGCCCATGCCGGAGATGAACTGGAAGGGATGCTCCACGGGAGCCTCTTCGCCGAATTCCTTCTCGCCGTCTTCTACCATATACATCTTATAAGCTACGGTGATGTACTTGTTTTCTGCTGTTTCCATGCAATGTCTTTGTTTAATGATGAATACTCGCTTTATCGTTTGTGGCGGCAAAGGTACGAATTAATTTCCTTACCGCCACTGTTCGAGTCGTTCATCTGTCAAAGTCCAGTTGTTCCACCCACTGACGGATGTTGTCTTCACTGGCGCGGTTCAGCAGTTTGCCGTCTTTCCAGTTCACGTCGGGGTAGGCCTTCTTCAGCTCGGACACGCTCTGGATGATGTTGCTTCCGCCGGAGGTGGCGAAGGGGACTACGGTCTTGCCCTTCAGGTCGTGGGTCTCGATGAAGGTGTTGATGACGTGCGGTGCCACGCCCCACCAGATGGGATAGCCCAGGTAGATGACGTCGTAGTCGGCCACCTTCTCGGTCGTGGCTTTCAGCGCCGGACGCGACTTCGGGTCGTTCATCTCCACGGAGCTGCGGGACTGCTTGTCGTTCCAGTCCAGGTCGTCGCTGGTGTAGGGTTGGGCGGGAGCAATCTCCAGCAGTGTACCGCCCGTCACGTTGGCCAGCTTGCGGGCCGCGGCGGCTGTGTTGCCCGTGGCGGAGAAGTAGGCCACCAATACCTTCTTGCCTTCTTGTTGCGGCTTGGCGCTTTGGTTGGCGCAGCCGGTGGTGCTCAGGGTGAACAATGCCATGATGAGGGATAAAATGCGAATGGTTTTCATTGCGATGGTTTTTTAACTAATTAATTAATCCAAGTGCACCAACTCGTACTTCTGGCTGCCCATGCCCAGCTGCTCGGCATACTCCAGGGTGTGCATGCCCTTGCGCGAGTCGATGCGCTCTATCAGGTGAATCTTGCCGTGGTCCTCGGACGAGCGCACCAGGTCCGTGCAGGCACGGTCCAGTGCCACGGGATCCAGGGAAGCCAGGATGCCG
>CALUFR010000057.1 GCA_944319875.1 uncultured Bacteroides sp. | reverse complement strand
ATAAACCAACCGTTATCTTTATCATCTACTTCTTTCTGTCCGATTAGATTTCCTTCGCTATCGAAAACATCCGTTTTCTCACCCGTGATTGATACAATTTCATCACGATTCAAAGAGAATGTAAAATCTGACCTCCATTCAAAATTACGGTTTTTAATATTTGTACTGTTTAAGGACAATTCAAATCCCTTGTTTTTTACTTCTCCCAAGTTCGCATAAACTCTGTCAAATCCTGTAATTATAGGTAACTTTCTATTTACCAACACATCTGTAGTGGACATCGTATAAAATTCTACAGAACCTCCCAAGATACCGTTCAACAGTCTAAAGTCCAACGCAAAGTTATATGCGGCAGTTCTTTCCCATTTCAATTTCCGATTTTCCATCGTGTTGATTTCCAATGTGGGGATAATAACATAATTTCCATTTTGTTCTGCATTCAGCGATTTATCCGCAACAATTCTGGACAATGCGGCATAATTGGTTATATCTCTATTCCCATTAACACCCCACGAAGCCCTCAGTTTTAGATAATCGATGAACTTTACATTGAAGAATTTTTCTTCTGAAATGACCCATCCTAAAGCTGCGGCGGGGAATGTCGCATAAGGATTAGAATATCCGAATAATGACGACCCGTCTCTTCGTACGGAGACTGTTGCCAGGTATCTGTTCTTATACGAATAATTCAATCTGGCCATTAAGGCTTCTGCGGTACGAACCTGATCTGAACTTGAAATCGTTGGAAGGGATCCATTCGCCATTGCATGATAGCCTAATTTGTCATTCGGGCTAAAATACTGATTTGACATACCATCTGAATCTTCTCTATATTTTTCTGCATTGAAAAGCAGCGTAAGATCTACTTTATGACTATCTAAAAATGTTCTGTTCCAGTTAATGATATGGTCAATCTGCCATTCCCGGCGTAGTGCATTGTCGCGGGAAGCCTTTCCTCCAAATAAAGCCCATTCCGGATGCAGAGAAGAGTCATGAACATAATTATGATAAAAGACAAATCGGGTTGTATAATTCATTGTATAAGTAATACCGAACGGCAATTCCAATACGGAATAAATTTTAGGGAAAAAGGTAAAATACTCTTGCTCACGAGTTCTAAACGAGGGCGGTAGTAGGGGATGTTTCACCTGAATGTCATCGTTGGGATATAGTCTTAGGGTCTCTCCATCTTCTTCATAGAAAGAACTGTAAGGCGTAAGCTTTTTATAAGCACCGGCATCCATAGATACAGGACTCTCATCCCGATAAGAGAATTGAGCATTTAAACCGACTTTTAAGAATTTAGCCGGCTTCCCTTCAATATTGACTCTTGAACGAATTGTTGAAAACTCATCGCCTCTTGTTAATGCTTCATTTTTCGCATACCCCAAGGACCAGTAGTAGGAGAAATCTTCTTTTTTCCCGGATAAACTTAAATTGTAATCTTGTCTAAGTCCATTATGGAAAATACAATCTTCCCAGTCTATATATTTCCCCTGTTTATAATTTTCGATTTCCAGTCCGGTTAATCTCAGGCCTGCCAACCAAGCGTCAACCATATTTTCCTCATTTGTGCTATGATAAGCCAACCATTGATCCAAATATTGCGGGTCAATGGTTCGTGGGTCATCAAACGGACTCCAAGGTGTTTGCGCTACAGTGGCGGCATAAACTGATTTAAACATATCAGAACGCCACTTTATAAAACCGTTTTCATCGTATGGCTTCATGCGATTGGCTTTTGTTGCAACACCTACTGTTCCACTAAAATTGATTGTGGGTTTGGATGACGCTCCTTTTTTAGTAGTAATAGATACGACTCCGTTCGTTGCTCTTGATCCGTATACTGCTGCCGAACTTGCGTCTTTCATTACGTCAAGGCGTTCAATGTCGTTTGGATTAATATCTGATATATCACCATTGTAAATAGAGCCATCAACTACAATCAACGGACTTGAACCTGCGGTAAGCGTATTATTACCTCTGATATTCATGTTGCTGTTTCCTTTCGCTGACACAGAATAGTCCACTCTCATTCCTGGAATGCTGGTCCTTAGTAAATCTTCCACGTTTGATGGGGTGTAGTTTTCTAAAGTTTCGGACTTTACTTGCGTAATAGAACCTGTCAAGTCTGTCTTTTTAGCAACACCGTAACCGATTACCACCACCTCGTCCAGCATCTCTGCATCTTCTTTCAGGACGATATTCACCGACGATTTTCCATTCAGTGCGATTTCCTGTGTCTGATAACCGATATAAGAAATAGTCAGCGTCGCATTCTCCGGTACTTCGAGCGTGAAGTTTCCGTCGATATCGGTAATACAGCCTATTGTAGTGCCGGCTACCTTGATGTTTGCGCCGATAATGGATTCGCCATTGGCGGACTTTACAGTACCTGACACCCGCTTGTTCGGGACGGGAGTGGTCTGTTCTTGCTGATTACTGATAACGATAGACTTGGAAGACACAATAGCGTACGTCAGATTACGTCCTTTCAGGGCTTCATCGAGTACGACTGAAACGCCAACCTGACGCTTCGAGATTGTGATGTCACTTTTGTCGTCTACCAACGTATTCCGATAAGAGAAGCGATACGTGGTCTGCTCTTCGATACTTTTAAAGACTTGCCTTAATGTCGCGTTTTTCAGCTCGACGGTTACTTTCTGCTCTTGAGCAAAGGCGCTCATAATGCCTAAACAAAAGATGCAAACCGTCATGCAAAGCCATCTCTGTAACTTTGATTGATTGTCCATGTTGTTTTTAGGTTATTAGATTAATAATTCTTGAAAACTAAAAGGTTAAACAAGCTTGTCTATAAGTAAAGACAGAAGCAAAATTAGTTTGTACCAAAGATTATATATGTTAAAGAACATATCAATATGAAAAAATCCTACTCTCGCACATGGGGCTTGATGCCTTTATGCTTCGAATAGGATTTTGTAAGTCATTACCCTGTCCAATCTTTAGTCTAAATCCACCAACCTTATTATTCTGTCTTTTAATATGGCCTTCAAATGATACGAATGTTCTATCACCTCTAATACTTCGTTGATGTCCGTTCGGCTAAGGACACCCGTGAACAGGTCATTCCGGTAAGTTTGTCCCTTCATTTCTATGACGATGGATACCTGGTAGGCTTCCTCTATTTCTTCCAATACCTCCGCAAACGGCACATTGCGGAATACCAGTTCTCCTCTTCTCCAGGCGGAAGCATCCGTCACATGGCGCTCTTCTTCAACGGTCAGCGTTCCCTGCTTTTGGTCAAGAACGGCTTTCTGGTTGGGCGACAAAATGACATTCTGCCCCGTCTTGAAAGCCCGGAAACAGACGCTTCCTTCCTCCAGTGCCAGTTCCGCCGTGGCGTCTGAAGAGCGGGCACGGAGGTTGAACGTAGTGCCTAAAACCGAAACACTCAATCCTTTGGCCACAATGGAGAAAGGGCTGGAAGGATTTTTCGCTACTTGGAAATAACCTTCTCCATCGAATTCTATCCGGCGTTCGTCGGAGTTGTAGTCGGAAAGATTATACGATAGGCGCGAATGGGCATTCAGTGTCACCAGTGTGCCGTCCGGCAAGGAGAGGGTTACCTGTTCGCCTTCGCTGGTGGTTGCCACGAAATCTTGGTGGGAAAGCGTTGTATTCTCCTGATATAAATAGCCGGTGGCAATTATAAGAAGAGGCAGAAGAACGGCGGCCGCTATCCGGAGGACTTTCCAATAAAGAGGTACGATATGTTTTGCCGAAAAGAGCCTTTTGTCAATCTTTGCCTTCAGTTCGTCCAAACAAAGTGTGTCTGCCGGAGAAACTTCAGCCGCCTCCCATGTTTCACGCAATGAGTCCTCCAGGCGGGCATTGCCTGTCGAATTGACTTCCTCCCGCAAACGTTTCAACTCCTCAGGAGTCAGGTTGTCGTTTCTATATTTCTGTTCTAATTTATCCATCTTGCACACAATCCATTAGTAAAGACAATCATTTTGCTTCAACGTACCATTTCAGAGAAATCTATTCACAATATTTAATATCATCAAGCCTGTCACGGAAGACGCCAGGACTTTTGCAAGCAGCTCGCGGAGGGTTCTCAGACCTATCGAAAGCTGGTTCTTGACCGTCTGCTCGCTCAGCGAGAGGCGTTCGGCTATTTCCTTGTTGGACAGTTGGGCGAAGCGGGAAAGGGTGATGACCCGTTGCTGGGTGGAAGGAAGTCGGCGGATGGCGTCCCTGACAATCGCTACATATTGCTCATACTCCATGCGGTGATGATCTTCGCCGGCGGACAACTCATTTTGGTAATTGACGTAATCTTCGTAAACCGGCGAATTAAGGGTGGAGCGATAGGCATTGATGACACGATGTTTGGAGATTGTAAACAACAAGGACTGAAGGCTCTCCTCCTGACGGATGTTCTGGCGGTTGTTCCACAAGGCGACAAATACATCCTGTACAATTTCCTCGGCATCTTCCCGACATTTGGTATACTGCACACAATAAGCCAGCAGACGCCCGGCATAGCGCCTGTAAATCTCGTCGAAAGCTTCTTTCGAGCCTTTCTTCAGACCTGCTATCAAGATATGCTCACTCTGCAATGTCATTCCTAATCATAATCCATGCGCCTACAAAAGTAGACAAATTCAAGCAATCATGTTCCGTATTCGTCATTTATTTTAAGATACGGCGGAATTGTCTGCCATTATGCGCGGGAAAAGTCTTGCTATTTTCCCGCAAACACGTAACTTTGTCGTTCAAAAAGAGTAGTATAATGAAAACAATATCCATTACTGACCCGCAAGAACTGGAGGCTGTCATCCGCCAATGTCCCTACTGCACGGTGGGGCTTATCGACGCGGACGGCCATCCTTATGTCCTTCCCATGAATTTTGCCTACGAAGACGGAGTCATTTACCTGCACTCCGGTCCCGAAGGCGGCAAGCTTGAGATGGCTCGCCGGCATCCCGATGTGTGCGTGACTTTTTGCGTCGGACACGAATTGGTGTGGATGCATCAGCAGGTGGCTTGTTCGTATAGTATGAAGAGCCGTAGCGTCATCTGCCGAGGGCGCGTTGAGTTTGTGGATGACATGGACGAGAAACGACGCATCCTGACCCTCCTGATGAAGAATTACACTGACTATCCCTGCACGATGGGCGACCCCGCCGTGCGCAACGTGGTGGTGTGGCGCATACGGGTGGAAAAGATGACGGGGAAATCCTTTGGATTGCGCCCGAGTGAGCTATAAAAGAACGGTATGTAGGATATTTGGCAAGTTTTTTCTATCTTTGTCCCCACTTTAAGAATTATATGGGTTCACTCAATTTTACTCACATCTTGGCACAGACGGTAGACGAACTTTCGGAAAGTGAGTCTTACAAAGGTCTTCTTCATCAGCACACGGACGGCGATCCGCTTCCGTCGGGCAAGGCGTTGCAGCAGATTGTCGAGCTGACGCGCGCCATTATCTTTCCCGGCTATTTTGGCATCTCGAGCGTGAACAGCCGCACGGTGAAGTATCATATCGGTGTCTATGTAGAGCAGCTGTTCGATCTTCTGACCGAGCAGATACTGGCCGGCCTCTGTTTTGCGGATGACGGGCGGGAGAACGGCTGCTGCACCGAGCAGCTCCGTCAGCAGGCCGCTGAGAAAGCAGCCGGCTTCATCGCTACCCTGCCTGATATGCGCCGTGTTCTGGCTACCGATGTGGAAGCCGCCTACAACGGTGATCCGGCTGCCCATTCCTTTGGTGAAGTCATCAGCTGCTACCCTGCCATACGTGCCATCAGTAACTATCGCATGGCGCATCAATTGCTGTGCTTGGGTGTACCCCTCATTCCCCGTATCATTACCGAGATGGCGCACAGCGAGACGGGCATTGACATCCATCCGGGTGCGGAGATCGGCCATCACTTCACCATCGATCACGGGACAGGCGTGGTTATCGGAGAGACTTGTATCATCGGCAACAATGTCAAGCTCTACCAGGGTGTCACCCTCGGCGCCAAGAGCTTCCCGCTCGATGCTGACGGCAAGCCTATCAAAGGAATTCCCCGTCACCCCATCTTGGAGGACGATGTCATCGTATATAGCAATGCCACCATCCTGGGGCGCATCACCATCGGGCGCGGCGCCACCGTGGGAGGCAACATCTGGGTCACGGAGGATGTGCCCGCAGAAGCAAGAATCGTACAAACTAAAGCCAAGAAATAACCCTACGACAGATGAACGAACAACCTTTCGAATTAATCGCCAAAACTTTCCAAGGCTTGGAAGAAGTGCTGGCACAGGAACTGACCGCCCTGGGAGCGGACGAGATAGAGATAGGCCGCCGCATGGTGTCTTTCAAGGGCGACAAGGAGATGATGTACCGTGCTAACTTCAGCCTGCGCACGGCCCTGCGTATCCTCAAACCCATCAAGCACTTCACGGCACAGACGGCGGACGAGGTGTACGAGCAGACGAAAGCCATCCGATGGGAAGACTACCTGCCGACGGACAAGACCTTTGCGGTGGATGCCGTGGTGTTCAGCGAAGAGTTTCGCCACAGCAAGTTTGTGGCTTACCGCGTGAAGGACGCCATCGTCGACTACTTCCGTGAGAGGTCAGGCAAGCGCCCCAGCGTCAGCGTTACCCGTCCCGACGTGCAACTCAACATACACATCGCAGGCACGGAATGTACCCTCTCGTTGGACAGCAGCGGCGAGTCGCTCCACCGCCGTGGCTACCGCCAGGAGGCCGTGGAAGCTCCGCTCAATGAAGTGTTGGCCGCCGGCATCATCCTCATGACGGGCTGGAACGGGCAGTGTGACCTGATAGACCCCATGTGCGGCTCGGGCACCATCCCCATTGAGGCAGCGCTCATCGCCCGCAACATCGCGCCGGGCGTATTCCGCCAGGGGTATGCCTTCGAGCAGTGGCCCGACTTCGACGCCGATCTGCTGGAGCGCATCTACAACGACGACAGTCACGAACGCGAGTTCACTCATAAGATATACGGTTACGACAACAATCCGAAAGCCAACGTGATAGCTACCCGCAACGTCAAGGCTGCCGGCCTCACGAAAGATATAATCTTGAAGCTGCAACCCTTCCAGCAGTTCGAGCAGCCGCAGGAGAAATCCGTCATCATCACTAACCCGCCCTATGGCGAACGCATCTCGTCGGACGACCTCCTGGGACTGTACGAGATGATAGGCGAGCGGCTGAAGCACGCTTTCACGGGCGGCACAGCGTGGATACTCTCTTACCGCGATGAATGCTTCGACCAGATAGGCCTGAAGGCTACCGTCCGCATCCCGCTGCTCAACGGTGCCTTGCCTTGCGAACTGCGCGAATACGAAATCTTCGACGGAAAATACAAGGACTTCCGCGCTGAAGGTGAAGAACTGGACAAGAAAACATTCGAACGCCGTCCCGCCTCTCCCCGCAAGGACTTCAGACCCCGCGAACGACGCAGTTTCGGCGAGGGTGAGAAGAAAGACTTCAGACCCCGTGGCGAACGGAAGGACTTCGCCCCACGGGAGAAGAAAGATTTCTCCAAAGGCTTCAAGAATGAACGCAAACCCCGTTCGGGTGAATCCTATCCCGAAAGGAAAAGAAGAGAACTACGCAACAACCCTAAAGACAAGCCCCGTAAAGATGAAAAGATTTAGTAAGAACGTGGTGACCCTGCTGATAGCAGCAACCACCCTGACCGGCACTCACCTTATGGCACAAAACACCACAACCAACGAACTGAAAGTACCTACCCTGGAAGACCTTATCCCCGGAGGCGAGACTTACCGCTACACGGAGAACCTCTACGGCCTGCAGTGGTGGGGCGACCAATGCATCAAGCCGGAGATTGACTCCCTCTTTGCCATCAATCCCAAGAACGGACGGGAGACGCTGCTCACTACCCGCGTCAAGGTAAACGAGGTACTGGAAGCCGCCCAACTGGGTAAGCTTTCACACTTCTACAACGTGCAGACGCCCTGGCCCGGCAAACCGCAACTGCTCCTCGCCCTGCGCGGCGAATACATCGTCTACAACTGGGAGACGGCAGAAGTTGTCAGCCGGAAGGCCATAGAAAAGGGTGCCGCCAACGTGGACTATAACACCGAGAGCGGTCACATCGCCTACACAATCAAGAACAACCTCTATGTAGACGACAAGAAAATAACCAATGAGCCGGAAGGCATCGTCTGCGGCCAGTCGGTGCACCGCAACGAGTTCGGCATCATGAAGGGCACCTTCTGGAGTCCTAAGGGGACGATGCTCGCCTTCTACCGTATGAACGAGTCGATGGTGACGCCCTATCCGCTGGTGGACATCACGCAACGCATCGCCGTTCTCGACCGCGTGCGCTATCCCATGGCAGGCATGCTGAGCCACGAGGTAAGGGTAGGCATTTACAACACGGCAACGGGAGATACCCTTTACCTCGACGCCGGTGACCCGAAGAACCGCTACTTCACCAACATCTCATGGGCACCGGACGAGAAGAGCCTCTTCCTCATCGAGCTGAACCGCGACCAAAACCACGCCAAGCTCTGCCAATACGATGCGCAGACGGGCAAGCTGATGGGCGTCCTCTTGGAAGAACGACACGAGAAATACGTGGAACCGCAACACCCCATCCAGTTCTTGCCGTGGGACGACACGAAGTTCATCTACCAGAGCCAGCGCGACGGCTACAACCATCTCTACCTGTACGACCTCACCAAGCTCGCCGGCAGACAGGCGCAAGAACTTGACACGGAAGCGGTTTGGGAGTTCGTAAAGAAAGTAGGGAATGGCAAGATTGGCAAGGATGCCGCTGGCATGCAACTGACCTCCGGCCCCTGGCTCGTGCAAAGCATCCTCGGCTTCAATACGCAGAAGAAAGAGGTGATTATCGCCGCTACGAAGGAGTCGCCTCTACAGAGTAATATTTATAAGGTGCGCATCAAAGACGGCAAACTGACCCCGATAGACAACGGACAAGGCGTACACAACGCCCGCCTTTCCGCCTCGGGCACCTACGTGATAGACAACTGGTCGTCGCCCCAGATGCCTCGCAGCATTGACATCCTTTCCATCGCTAATGGTAAGGAGACCACACACCTGCTTACGGCTGAAGACCCCTTTAAGGGTCTGGTGATGCCTACCGTGGAGACCGGCACACTGAAAGCCGCTGACGGCGAGACTGACCTCCACTGGCGCATGCTGAAGCCTGCTGACTTCGATCCCGCCAAGAAATATCCCGTCATCGTTTATGTCTACGGCGGTCCTCACGCGCAGATGATTACCGCCAACTGGATGTATGCCGCCCGTGGCTGGGATCTCTACATGGCGAACAAGGGTTACATCATGTTCACGCTCGACAACCGAGGAAGCGCAAACCGCGGTCTGGAGTTCGAGAACTGTACCTTCCGTCGCCTCGGTGTTGAGGAGGGCAAGGACCAGGTGAAGGGCATCGAATATCTGAAGTCATTGCCCTATGTCGACGCACAACGCATCGGCGTACACGGCTGGAGCTTCGGCGGGCACATGACCACAGCACTCATGCTGCGCTATCCCGAAATCTTCAAAGTGGGCGTGGCAGGCGGACCGGTCATCGACTGGAAGTATTATGAAGTGATGTACGGTGAACGTTATATGGACACACCGCAGGACAATCCCGAAGGCTACAAGCAGTGTGACCTCACGCAGTACGCCGGGAACCTGAAAGGTCACCTACTCATCATTCACGACGATCACGATGACACCTGCGTGCCTCAGCACACCCTGTCATTTATCAAGGCCTGTGTGGACGCCCGCACCTATCCCGATCTCTTCATCTACCCGTGCCACAAGCACAATGTCCTGGGGCGTGATCGCGTGCATCTGCACGAGAAGATTACCCGATACTTCGAGGATTATTTGTAATAGGTAGGTTCGGCATTACAACACAGCGTAACCGGAAGCATCCGCTCAAGAATAGGAGGATCTTCCGGTTACGCTGTATTTATTTCACACTTGCTTTGGCTTTTGAGGGAAAAACGGGGGGAAGGCAGGATTTTTTAATCCTTGGCAGTACGTCGTTTCACGACAAATCACTATCTTAGTGCGCATAATTATTAACCTTATAAAAATCGTATTTTACCATGGAGCAAGTGCTTTTCTGGCTCGTACCGGCCGCATCCGTATTGGCTCTCGCCTTTGCCTGGAATTTCCACCGGCAGATGATGAAGGAGAGCGAAGGTACACCTCAAATGCAGAAGATAGCCGCCGCCGTGCGCAAGGGGGCTATGTCTTACCTGAAACAACAGTACAAAATCGTGGGATTGGTTTTCCTGGGGCTGGTCATCTTCTTCTCG
The DNA here is from genome assembly GCA_944319875.1 of uncultured Bacteroides sp. Lineage (GTDB taxonomy): Bacteria > Bacteroidota > Bacteroidia > Bacteroidales > Bacteroidaceae > Bacteroides. Next base: position 6,729 of record CALUFR010000057.1, on the reverse strand, counting down.
ATCATGGCCTATGGCTTCAACGTGCAGAACCATTGGGTGCCCATCGCTTTCCTGACGGGTGGTTTCTTTTCCGGCCTTTCTGGTTTCCTGGGCATGAAGACCGCCACGTATGCCTCGGCACGCACGGCCAACGCCGCCCGCAACTCCTTGAACGCCGGCCTGCGCATCGCCTTCCGTAGCGGTGCGGTGATGGGATTGGTTGTGGTAGGCTTGGGCTTGCTGGATATTTCTTTCTGGTACTTGCTGCTGAACGCTGTCATTCCCGCGGACTTGATGACTCCCACCAATAAACTCTGTGTCATTACCACTACGATGCTGACTTTCGGTATGGGTGCCTCGACACAGGCTCTGTTTGCCCGTGTGGGCGGCGGTATCTATACAAAAGCCGCTGACGTAGGTGCCGACCTGGTAGGCAAGGTAGAAGCGGGTATTCCGGAAGATGACCCGCGCAATCCCGCCACCATCGCTGATAACGTGGGCGACAATGTGGGTGATGTGGCCGGTATGGGGGCCGACCTCTACGAGAGCTATTGCGGCTCCATCCTTTCTACGGCTGCCCTTGGCGCAGCGGCGTTCCTCCATAGCGGAGACGTGACCATGCAGTACAAGGCTGTTATCGCCCCGATGCTGATTGCCGCGGTGGGCATTCTGCTTTCCATCATCGGCATCTTCTCTGTGCGTACCAAAGAGGACGCTTCGATGAAGAACCTGTTAGGCGCGTTGAGCTTCGGCACCAACCTCAGTTCCGTCCTGATTGTAGTGGCCACGTTCTTTATCCTTTGGCTGCTGGGCATGGACAACTGGGTAGGCATCTCGCTGGCAGTAGTCGTTGGTTTGGTAGTCGGCGTGGTCATCGGACGCTCCACGGAGTACTATACCTCCCAGTCCTACAAGCCGACCCGTAAGTTGAGCGAGAGCGGCAAGACCGGACCGGCTACAGTCATTATCTCCGGCATTGGCTTAGGCATGCTTTCTACGGCCATTCCCGTGATTGCCGTGGTGATAGGCGTCATCGCTTCCTACCTGTTCGCTTCCGGTTTCGACCTCAATAATGTGGCGATGGGACTCTATGGCATCGGTATTGCCGCCGTGGGTATGCTTTCCACCTTGGGTATCACGCTTGCCACGGACGCTTATGGCCCCATTGCGGACAATGCGGGCGGCAACGCCGAGATGTCCGGTCTGGGTGAGGAAGTGCGCCGCCGTACGGACGCGCTCGACTCCCTGGGCAATACCACTGCTGCCACGGGCAAGGGCTTCGCCATCGGATCGGCTGCCTTGACGGGCTTGGCCTTGCTGGCATCCTATATAGAAGAAATCCGCATCGGCCTGACTCGTATCGGCGAGACAACGCTCAACGTCGGCGGAGGTGCCACGGTGAATGTGCAGGACGCCACGTTCTTCGACTTTATGTATCATTACGGAGTCAACCTGATGAACCCCACGGTCTTAGCGGGCGTGTTCATCGGTTCAATGATGGCCTTCCTGTTCTGCGGCCTGACGATGAATGCCGTGGGACGTGCCGCAGCCCACATGGTGGACGAGGTGCGCCGCCAGTTCCGTGAAATAAAAGGCATCCTGACAGGTGAGGCGGAACCGGATTACGAGCGTTGCGTGGCTATCTCCACCAAGGGAGCGCAACGGGAGATGGTCGTGCCGTCCCTGCTGGCTATCATTGCTCCGGTGCTGACGGGTATCATCTTCGGCGTGCCGGGCGTACTGGGTCTGTTGATTGGCGGACTGAGCAGCGGTTTCGTCCTGGCCATCTTCATGGCGAATGCCGGCGGCGCTTGGGATAACGCCAAGAAGTACGTGGAGGAAGGTAATTTCGGAGGCAAAGGCAGCGAGGTGCACAAGGCTACGGTTGTAGGCGATACCGTGGGCGACCCCTTCAAGGATACCTCCGGCCCCAGCCTCAATATCCTGATTAAGCTGATGAGTATGGTGGCCATCGTCATGGCGGGCCTGACCGTGACGTGGAGCCTGTTTTAAATGAAGAATGATGAATGACGAGGGTGTATCAAAATTCAAAGTGTCCATCATTTTGTCATGCTGAACGCGAGTGAAGCATCTCCCGGTTGCTAAAAGTGTGCGGGAGATCCTTCGCGTTGCTCAGGATGACAGAGCAAAATGAAAGGTACTTTGAATTTTGATACACCCTCTTCATTTTTAGTTCTTCATTCCGCCATAGTTCTTCATTTCACCAGTACGACCACCGGATTATCTTCCTCTCCCAGTTTGAGGAGCGGGGCGAGGGCGGGGTTGTCTTTGGTTTCGGGATGCTCATTCAGGAAGTCCAGCACGTTGGTAGCTTCTACCAACTGGGCATACTCGCCCTGTGGACTGCAGGCCGCGGGATGGAAGGGAAGGAAGTGGTTTATGTCGTCGGTCAGTCCTGCCTTTTCTTCATACATGTGGGTAGTGCCCGTCTGCTTGTCATAGATACCGTTCAGTGTGTTCTTCAGCAGGTCCTCGAGGCACTGGAAGAAGATGTTCCTTTCGGTTTCGAGCACGAAGGTGGGCAGGAGTGTACCCTTTGTCTCATTGTCGTTCCAGTGTCCCTTGGGCTCCAGCCGCCGCTCGCCCGTGCCGAATACGAAGGCGGGAGTCAGTCGGCCCGCCGCCGAGACGTTGTACACGGTGTCGTTGAAGGTGTCCTTGAAGCGCAGCCGGCCGTCGTAGCTCCACAGCGTCGTGGGCGAAGTGATGCTGAAAGAAAACGTCCCGTCCTTGAAGCGGGTATGGATGGCTCTCGCAATGCCCAGTCGCATAATGCTGATGGAAGCGATGTCTTCCAACGTCATCGTCGGCAACGGGGGTAGCGGACTCACGATGGTATCCGTGAGCAAGCCTGCCTCCGTAAAGAGCCCCAGCATACGTTGGTGGGTCTTCTGCTGTGCGATATTGTTGTAGTAGCCCACGACCAGCGTGTCCGCAAAGCCGTAGTCGCTCGGCATGGCAGGCGGGGTGGGGATGACGGCCTTGCCTTGATAGGTGCCCCGGAGGTCGTAGCGTTGCAGGGCGTTGGGCCGGCGCGTGAAGTACAGAAGGCCGTTGCGCTCGTTGTAGGTGGGGAGTCCGCCTTGCGAATAGCCTTTCGGGTCTTCTCCCACATGGCCGATGCTGTTCAGGAAGCGGCCTGTCTTTTTGTCGAAGCAGTACAGATTGTTGTTGGATTGCACCAGGATATGCTCGGCCAGCACCATGATGGAAGGCCGGTTGCCGATGAGGCACGAGTCATTGGTCTCCAGCGGCACGTAGCGCACGGTCGAGCCCAGTTGTGACAGCTTCAGTTCTTGAAGGTTCTCTGCGGCGCTTTCCACGTCGATGGCGGTCAGTCCTTTCGCTTCATTGTTGTTCTTCGGGTTGCCGCAGGCTGCCAGCAGGACGAGCAGTGCGGCGGGGATGAGTTGTTTCTTCTTCATATAAATAACGTGAGTTCGATATAAAGATTAAATTTATAGTGCTCAATTATAACATTTAAGCAATTACCACTATGTTTTCAGAGGCTAAAGTTACGGAGTTTTTTTGTATTGCCCGCAATTTTTCATTAAATTCATGTGAAAGATGTATCCTTCACCGTACTCTGCTGAGGAGCAACCGGTTATACGTGCGTGAAAGCGTGAAGGATGTTTCGGAGAAAAGGATTATAGAGGAGGATGAAACAGCTTCTTTCACACCCTCAAGTGGCACTTTACGCCTCCCAAGTGGCACTTTATGTCTCCCAAGTGGCACTATAGGAACATACATTAAGGCCGTGCTTCCTTAGGTTGTGACGCCGTGCTTCGTCACACCCTGACGACCCGTGGCGTGAGAGGGTAACGGCACGTGTCGTTACAATCGCATGCAGCTTAAATACAGGTTGCATTTATACCGAGCACCACAACGTCACCAGAAACGGCACGCTGAGATCCACCAGGAAGCCGTGGAAGATGGAAACGATTACCAGGTCCTGTCCGGACGTTTGCGCGATGACGGGCAGGGTTGTGTCGGCGGTCGTCGCTCCTCCTGCCGCAATGGGTGCCAATCGCCCGAACCATCGCACCAGAAACGGAGCGCAAAGCAACGTAATCAGTTCGCGCACGATGTTGGCCAGCAAGGCGATAGTGCCCAATTCCGCTCCCCGGTATTCCGTGATGAAGATGCTTGATAACGAATAATAGCCGAAGCCGGAACCCACGGCCAGGCAATCTGTCAAGTTCCGATGGCTCAATGCGAGGCTTACTACCACCGAACCCGCCCACGTCCCGATGATGGTAAGCACGGGCAGCCAGGCTAAGCGCGGGTTGAGTGAACGGAAACTGCGTAGCGTCTCCGGATTGTGACTGATGCTCATGCCGACGTAGCCCATCAGTGCGCAGAGGGCATAAAAGCTGACTTCGCCGGTCATCAACATCTTGGGAATCCAATTGAAAAGACCTGCACAGACACCGATTATAAAGAAGCCTACAATAATACCGCTTCCCCGCAAGGCGTGCCAAATGTTTCCTTTCTCTCTCTGGATATTATCCGGGTGCTCTTTCGCTTTCCTTGAAATCATTTTCCATAACGCCCATGCCGCCACGACGCTGCCCAGCGTACCGCCCGTGGCCAACAGACCCGCCTCCGCTCCCAGCGTAGGCAGGCTGCGCATCAATTCACCGTTTGCTCCCACTTCAATGCCCAGCAGGAAGAGCAGAAGCCATATCAGCAGGCTGACGGCATGTCCCAACCAGTTCATTCGCCATCGGCGCAGGAAGTAACCGGCCAGCATGCCTGTCAGCATCCATAGTATCACTGTAAACATCCGAATATTCTTTTTGTCCGTGCAAAAGTAGGCATTTATTTCTTATTTTTGTCCATTCAAACTAAATGAGAACGATATGTTGTTACCCTATCTGAATGCCGACCTGGTGGAAGCCGGATGCGACGAGGCCGGCCGCGGATGCCTGGCGGGAGCCGTGTATGCGGCGGCGGTTATCCTGCCGAAGGATTTCCGCAACGAATTATTGAATGATTCCAAGCAACTTTCCGAGCGTCAACGCTATGCTTTGAGGGAGGTAATCCTTCGCGAAGCCGTGGCGTGGGCGGTGGGCGTGGTTTTACCTGAAGAGATTGACCAAATAAACATCCTTAACGCCTCCATCCTGGCCATGCACCGCGCCATAGACGGGCTCAGCGTCCGTCCGCAGCATTTGCTCATCGACGGCAACCGCTTCAAGAAGTATTCCGGCATTCCCCATACCACGGTGGTGAAGGGCGACGGGAAGTATCTTTCCATTGCCGCCGCTTCCATCTTGGCCAAGACTTTCCGTGATGATTATATGAACCGCCTGCACGAGGAATACCCTTCCTATGGCTGGGACCGTAACAAGGGATATCCCACGAGGGAACACCGGTCGGCGATTGCCGCGCATGGCGTGACGCCCTACCACCGCTTGTCGTTCAACCTGCTGGGTGACGGGCAACTCTCTTTGGATTTCGGCTGAGGCGTCAGAACCACTTGATCCGCCTGAACCATACAAACGTGATGGCTGAGATGGCGACGGACAGCACTACGATAAACAGGAAGGCATGAGGGGAGGAATCCAGGTGGATATCCACGTTCATGCCATAGAAGCTGGCGATGACGGTGGGTATCATCAGCGTGATGCTGAGGCTTGTCATGCGTTTCATGATGTCGTTCACGTTGTTCGAGATGATGGAGGCGAAGGCGTCCATCGTGCCCGTAAGGATGTCGCTGTAGATATTGACCGTGTTGTATGCCTGCCTCAACTCGATAACGGTGTCTTCCAGCAAGTCCATATCCAACATGCCGGAGTTCTGGAAAATGTTTTTCAGTCGGCCTATCAGGACTTCATTGCCCCGGATGGAGGTGTCGAAATAGACGAGCGTCCGTTGCAGTTTCATCAGGCGCAGCAGGTCCTCGTTGCGGATGCTTCGTTCCAGTTCTTTTTCGGCACTGACCACTTCATTGTTAATCTGCTTCAGGTATTTCAGGAACCATACGGCAGATGAGTTGATGAGGCGGAGGATGAGGTCGAGCTTGTTGTTTATCTTGATATCCTTGCGGCAGGTGTGCTGGATGAAGTCGGGCAACAGCTCGGTGTGGTGATAACAGACGGAGATGGTGATATCGTTGTTGGTGATAATGCCGATGGGCACGGTCGTGAACGGGATTTGCGGCAGGACGCTCTGCATGGGTATGCGCAGGATGGTGAGCAGCCAAGGACCTTCTTCTTCGGTACGTGCGCGTTCGTCAGCGTCGGCGATATCTTCCAGAAAGGACTCGGGCACGTTCAGTGTGCGGGTGAGGAACTGGAAATCGTCCTGGTCGGGACATTCTACGTTAAGCCAGCAATTGGGTGCCCATTCAGGCTTCTCCACGAAGCCGTTTTCATTGTAGAGATACTTTCTCATCGGTTAAAGCCTCCTTTCTAAGGGGTGCGAACGGAGGTCTGCGATGCGGGAAGTCTCCGTCCGCTGTTAAGGGTTAATACAGTTGTACGTTCGAGGGTTGGAATCGTCCATATCTATTTTATTCTCATTTTTTGCGGTGCAAAGATAGTGAAAGTCGAAAGCAGAAAAAACAAGCTTGCTTGATTTTTTTGCTGAGACGCATCCTATTTTAGATTTTTATCGGTTTGACTTAACCGATTGAAGAATAAACTTTTAGCGAATTATTTGAGAAATAGAGGTAACGATTTAGCAACTGTGCGAATTTCAGCGTTTTGCGTTGCTATGCTGTCA
>CALUFR010000056.1 GCA_944319875.1 uncultured Bacteroides sp. | reverse complement strand
CGAAACTTCCTCGGCGATGGTGATGGCCCTAGGGTTCACCTGATGAATGAGGCGGTTGGCCAGCGTCAGGTAGCAGATGGCGTTGTCGTCCTGATGGCCGTTGAAGTAGTCGTTGTAGTTGCAGAAGGCCTCTCCCAGGCCGTGGCTGTAGTAGAGCATGGAAGTGACGCCGTCGAAGCGGAAGCCGTCGAAGCGGTATTCTTCCATCCAGGACTTGCAGTTGGACAGTAGGAAATGCAGCACTTCGTTCTTGCCGTAGTCGAAGCAGAGGGAGTCCCATGCCGGATGTTCGTGGCGGTCGCCGGGGTAGAAGTACTGGTTGGGGTCGCCCGCAAAGTTACCCAGGCCTTCCACTTCGTTCTTCACGGCGTGTGAGTGTACGATGTCCATGATGACTGCGATGCCCATGCCGTGAGCCGTGTCAATCAGTTCCTTCAGCTCGTCGGGAGTGCCGAAGCGTGAAGAGGCGGCAAAGAAGCTGGACACGTGATAGCCGAAGCTCCCGTAATAGGGATGTTCCTGGATGGCCATGATCTGGATGCAGTTATATCCGTCCGCCGCCACGCGGGGCAGGACTTGCTCCTGGAATTCCCGGTAGCTGCCCACTTTTTCTTCCTGCTGGGCCATGCCGATGTGGCATTCGTAGATCAGCAGCGGGTCGGTGGCGGGCTTGAAGGCACGTTTCTTCATCTTGTATGGCTTGTCGGGATTCCATACCTGGGCGCTGAATATTTTGGTCCGGTCGTCCTGCACGACGCGGGTGGCCCATGCCGGTATGCGTTCGCCGCATCCGCCTTCCCGGTACACTTTCAGTTTGTACAGGTCGCCGTGCTTCAGGGTGTCAGCGGGGAGTTTCAGTTCCCAGTTGCCGTTATTCTTACGTTTCAGGCTGAATTTCTTTTCTTCCTTCCAGTCATTGAACGTTCCGGTCAGGAATATCTGAGTGGCGTTGGGAGCCCATTCGCGGAAAACCCAGCCGCTCTCAGTACGGTGCAGGCCGAAGTAAAGGTAGCCGGATGCAAAATCGGAAAGCGTTTTCTTGCCATTGTTGGTCAGTTCGGCTTCCTTGTCTATTGCATGCTGATGGCGTCCGTTGATGGCATCGGCGTACGGTTCCAGCCAAGGATCGTTTTTAATAAGATTCAATGTTTCCATAACGGATGAGTTTTAATGATTCGTTCGATTTTCAGGCTTTCACTTTGATGATGATTTTCTTCACACCTTCCGGAGTGATGCCGGGAGCATGTCCGTCCTGCGGGAAGAAGATGGCAAACATGCCGGGATGTACGTCGATGTAACTCTGGGCCGCTCCTTCGAAGAAGGTGATGTCCTTTTCCGCGTTGTAGGGAGCGTCGGCAGGGCGGCAGTCCGCGGCGGGCGTGTAGCCCATCGTCTCCGTTCCCGACAGGGGAATTTGGATGTCGATGAAGTCTCTGTGGGTCTCGAGGCGTGCCTGTTCTTTGGACTTGGGCTTGGTCTCCGTCACGTTTACAAGCAGGTCTTTACCTTTCAGTTCGGTTTTGCCCGGTTCGAGCGCATTCAGGTCGTGCGATTTCAGGAATTCAACAGCTTGTGCGAACAAAGGGTTCAGTGACGCATACTTTTCGATGTTTTCCAGTTTGTCTATGACCATGATTCAAATGTTTTAAAGTTAGTATAATCAGGTTTATTCAAAAAATGTCTATGGTGTAGTTATAGTTTGAACTTCAGGATCTTCGCGCTATAGGGCCCGACGCAGACGTCTGTGGCTTTGTAGGGCAGAAGGCTGACGGTTTCTTCCTTTCCCGTGATGAGCTCGACGGCTTGGTAGCGTTCTATTTGCGGCATCTGCAGGAAGCTGAAGGCGTGGGGCGGGATGTTGATGGCCACGTCGGCCGCCGCGGAGTCGAAGTTGACGACAAAGAGCAGCACTTCGTTCTCGTACTTGCGCAGGAAGGTGTACTGCCGGTGTTCGTTGAAACGCCAGCCGCCGACGTTGGCATACATCAGGTCGAAAAACAGTCCCCGGGCGATGGCTTTCTCCCGGCGGCAGAGGGTAAGGATGCGGCGGTAGACATCGTACAGGCGTTGTTCCTCATCGGTCTGCATCCGGCCGTCGAACTTACCGCCGTTGCGCCAGCGACGGATGGTGTCCACACTCCAGTAGTCGAAGATGGTGGTGCGCCCGTCGCGTCCGCTGAAACCTTCGCGGTCCATGCCCTTCTCGCCGAATTCCTGTCCGAAGTAGACCATCATCGGGTTGGTGTTCATGCAGGCCGCCACCACCAGCGCGGGAATGGCTTTCCACGGAGTGCCGGCGAAGAAATCGGAGGCAATGCGCTGCTCGTCGTGATTCTCTAGGAAGTTGAGCATGCGCTGCTCGATGCCTCCCAGACTCTGCCAGCAGCGGGTGATGTCCGTGGCCGATCCGTAGCCGCAGACAATGGCGCGCAGCGTGTCGTAGAGACCCACTTTGTCATACAGGTAGTCGAAGTGGCCGCGGAACAGGTAGTTGTGATATTCGTTCGGGTTGTAGACTTCGGCAATGAAAAGCAGGTCGGGGTATTGTTCCTTGACTTGCGGAATGACCCATTCCCAGAACTCTACAGGCACCATCTCGGCCATGTCGCAGCGGAAGCCGTCGATGTCCTTGCCGGCCCAGAAGAGCAGAATGTCCCGCATCTTTTCCCACGTGTCGGGAGTGGGGTCGAAATGGCGGGTACCTCCGTTCTGATAGTCCACACCGTAGTTCAGTTTTACGGTCTCATACCAGTCGTCGATGCCCGGACAAGCGTCGAAGCGGTTGTTTCCCGTCGCTTTGGCCGGGTATTCGCGATAGGGCTCGGGGGCACTTCCCTGCATGTCGAACTGTCCGCGGAGCTCGCTCTGCGGGATATAATAGAAGTTGTTGTAAGGGCTGAAGGCATAAGCGGGGTCGTCGTTGGCACCGAGTTGCGAGGTGCCGTCGGGCTGTGCGTCCGAGTGGTACTGCCGGGCCACGTGGTTGGGCACGAAGTCAATGATGACTTTCAGGCCGCTGCGGTGGGTGCGCTGTACCAGGTTCTCGAACTCCTTCATGCGTCCGGGCACATCCTTTGCCAGGTCGGGATCCACGTCGTAGTAGTCCTTGATGGCATAGGGCGATCCGGCTTTTCCCTTGACGACCGCCGGATGGTCGGGCCGGATGTTATAACGGCGGTAGTCGGTCTGCGTGGCGTGTTCGATGATGCCGGTGTACCAGATGTGGGTGACTCCCAGCCGCTTGATCTCCGTCAAGGCCTTGCCTGTGAAATCGGCCATTCTTCCACAACCGTTGTCGGCCAGACTTCCATTATGGATACAATGGTTGTTGTTGTTCCCGAAAAGTCGGGTGAACACCTGGTAGATGATAAGTTTGTTGTCGTCGTTGTTCATACCTTACTGCTGTTTGTCGGGCACGGAGTTAATGATTCTGAGCACCCAATAGCCACCCAGCCATTGGAGCAGCATGCCGGGAACACCGATGCGGAAGTCTTGCACGGCCAGATAGAAATCGCCGCACAGCAGCCACTCGAAGCCGGTACCGATAACCTGATAGGCCAGTACGGCTACCAGCAGACCTCCGAACGTCACCTTATCCTTGGCGTGGCGGGCTACAGCCGAAGCGGCCACGGCCAGCAAGACGGATTTGATAAGGATGGCGGGCAGGACAGCGGCGGCAGGCATCGCGAAAAGCAGGTGGTTGACCACCGGTGAAAGGACAGCCGTCAGCAGGCCCACGCGGATGCCGAATTTATAAGCGGCTATCAGCGTAAAGAAATAGATGGGCAGCAGGGTGGGGCCTCCCATTGGCAGGAGGTGGCAGAGCTGCGGCAGCAGGATGTTGCCTGCTACGAACAGGACGGAAAACAAATAGGTCTTCACGTTTCCGAACGTGAGAGAATGAAGTTTTGTGGTGGTTGTATTCATAATCGTTTTAATATTGTTTGAAGAATTAGACAATCAGTTCATAGTCGCGTGTACCGATGCCGATGGCCTCGGCGTGTTCCAGTCCGGCCTGCCAGTTGGTGTTGGGGTGGATGAGGTGGAACTTGTCGCAGCCGCACAGGTCGTCGTGTTCGTGCTTGTTGCCCAACACATTGTTGCCGTGGAGCACGGGCGTCCGGTTCACGAGGTCAGCGCAAGCCTGGTCAAGAGCCACGGGGTCTGTGGACGCCAGGATGCCCAGGTCGGGGATGATGGCGGCGTCGTTGTGGTTCCAGCAGTCGCATTCGGGCGACACGTTCATTACGAAGCTGACGTGGAAGTGTGGCTTGTCCTTCAGTACGGCCTTGGTGTATTCGGCAATCTTGTAGTTCATGTTCTCCGACGTGTCCCAACTGCCCACGACAGCCGCATCGTGCTGGCACAGGGCCACGCATTGGCCGCATCCCACGCATTTGGCATAGTCTATCTCGGCCTTGCGGTCAGCGTTCAGGTGGATGGCGTCGTGGGCGCAATGTTTCACGCAGATGTTGCACCCGATGCAGTTTGCCGTCTCAATCTTTGGCTGGGCAGCGGCGTGCAGCTCCAGTTTGCCGGGGACGGCAGCCGCTCCCATGCCCAGGTTTTTCAGTGCGCCGCCGAAGCCCGCCTGCTCGTGTCCTTTGAAGTGGTTCATGCTGATGACGATGTCCGCATCGGCTATGGCGGCGCCTATCTTGGGCGCCTTGCAGTATTGTCCGTCAATGGGTATCTCGCGGAAGTCAGTGCCTTTCAGACCGTCGGCGATGATGACCTGGCATTGGGCGGAGATGGGGTTGAAGCCGTTCTCCATGGCGCTCTCCAGGTGGTCCACGGCATTGGAACGGCGTCCGGAGTAGAGGGTGTTACAGTCGGTTAGGAATGGTTTGGCCCCGTAGCTGCGCAGCAGGTTGGCCATGCGTGCGGCATAGTTCGGACGGATGTAGGCCAGGTTGCCCGGTTCGCCAAAGTGTATCTTGATGGCTACGAAGCTGTCTTTCAGGGGCAGCTGGGCGATGCCTGCTTTCTTCACCAGCCGTTCCATCTTGTCGAGCAGGTTCGAGGTGGGCGAAGTGCGCAGGTCTGTAAAATATACTTTTGCTTTTTCCATGTTTGTCTATATTGTTAGTTATGCCACAAATGTAGTAGAAATTCATGATATTTGCGATGATATTTCAATAAAAAAATGGGAGTTTAGTTGTACTTTTCTTTTGCCTTGATGCAAAAGAAAAGATACCAAAAGAAAATTGCGATTAAGCGAGTGCGGCATCAAACTTGCTTGAATGCAGCCGAGCGTGAGCAATTTATGCAAAAGATTAAGCGCTGAAGCTCGTAGGCTACTCCGCCCTTGCTTTTTGCTAAAAGGCAGAAACTCGCTTCGCTCAGACAGTCTGCCTTTCTTCACGCAAAAAACAAGGACTCCGCTTCACGCCTCCTCACTTAGGCGCAGGCTGCGCGATGAGAATGCAAATGATGTCTCTGTCATGTCGAGCTTGTCGAGACATCTTACGTAGCGCAAAGCTGAATGTGAGATCCCTCGACTGCGCTCGGGATGACATTGCACCAACACGCCGGA
>CALUFR010000055.1 GCA_944319875.1 uncultured Bacteroides sp. | reverse complement strand
CGTCGATGTACTTCTGGTGCTCCTTGTCGTAGATGAAGGTGCGCAGGCGGCTGAGGGCACGCTCCTTGTTCTTCGGCTGGTCGCGCGTCTCGGTACACTCGATGAGGATTTCCTCCACCACGCCCGTGTTGGGGTTCTTCCAGTTGTAGCGCAGGCGCACGCCACTCTCCACCTTGTTGACGTTCTGTCCGCCCGCACCGCCGCTTCGGAAGGTGTCCCACTTGATCTCGCCTTCGTTGATTTCCACGTCGAACGGCTCGGCTTCGGGCAGCACGGCTACCGATGCGGCAGAGGTATGCACCCGGCCTTGCGTTTCCGTGGCAGGGACACGCTGCACGCGGTGTACGCCGCTCTCGTACTTCAGCGTACCATATACATTGTCACCTGTCACCGAGCAGATGATTTCCTTGAAGCCTCCGGCCGCGCCTTCGTTGGCACTGCTGACTTCCAGCCGCCAACCCTTACGTTCGCAATACTTGGAGTACATGCGGAAGAGGTCACCGGCAAAGAGTGCCGCCTCGTCACCGCCCGTGCCGCCACGGATTTCCAGGATGGCGTTGCGGCTGTCTTGTGGATCGGCAGGGATAAGCAGCAGCTTGATTTCTTCCTCCAACTGAGGGCGGCGTGCCTCGCACGTGTCCAGTTCCTCGCGTGCCATGTCGCGCATCTCCGGGTCAGTCTCGTTGGCGATGATGTCCTTGGCCTCGTCAATGCCGTTCAGCACCTGCATGTATTCCTTACGGGCGGCCATCAAGTCGCCCAGCTCCTTGTATTCCTTCGTCAGCTTGACGTACCGCTTCTGGTCGGCGATGACCGCCGGGTCGGTTATCAGGGTGGACACTTCCTCGTAGCGTGCCACGAGAGTGTCGAGCTTGTCAAGTAGGGTGTTGTTGTCAGCCATATTATTCTTATTATCTTTTTGGAGTCAATACCCACAATCACACTCACCACGAAAGCTGGTAGCAGCGAAGTGCCGATGGTAAGACTAAAGTGCTTGAATTGGAAAGTCTTACTCATACTTGAACTCCCCGAACTCGCTCCGGATAATCAGCTCCCGCTTCTCGCTCTCCTCAATGCGCCCGATGACTTGCGCGTCGATGTTGAACGACTTCGAGATGGCGATGACTTCCTCGGCGTGCTCCGGTGAGAGGTAGACTTCGAGGCGATGGCCCATGTTGAACACCTTATACATCTCGTCCCACTCCGTGCCGCTCTGCTCCTTGATGGTGCGGAAGAGGGGAGGTACGGGGAAGAGATTATCCTTGATGACACGGCAATTGTCGCCTACGAAATGCAGTACCTTGGTTTGCGCACCGCCCGAGCAGTGCACCATGCCGTGTATCTCCGGGCGCAGTGCATCCAGCAGTTTCTTTACTACCGGGGCATAGGTGCGGGTGGGGGAGAGGACCAACTTGCCCGCATCGATGGGGCTGCCCTCCACGGTGTCCGTCAGCTTCAGACCACCGCTGTACACCAGTTCCTGGGGCACGGCGTGGTCGTAGCTTTCCGGATACTTCTCCGCCAGATACTTGGCAAAGACATCGTGGCGTGCCGAGGTTAGTCCGTTGCTGCCCATGCCGCCGTTGTACTCTTTCTCATACGTGGCTTGTCCATAGGAAGCGAGGCCCACAATGACATCGCCCGGACGGATGTTGGCATTGTCTATCACATCGCTGCGCTTCATGCGGCAGGTCACGGTGCTGTCCACGATAATGGTGCGCACCAAGTCGCCCACGTCCGCCGTCTCGCCGCCCGTGGCATAGACGCCTACACCCATTTCGCGCAGTTCGGCCAGCAACTCGTCCGTGCCGTTGATGATGGCGGAGATGACTTCGCCCGGCACTAACAGCTTGTTGCGCCCGATGGTGGAGGAGACGAGGATGTTATCCACCGCACCTACGCACAGCAGGTCGTCAATGTTCATGATGAGAGCGTCCTGCGCGATGCCTTTCCACACGCTGAGGTCGCCTGTTTCCTTCCAATAAAGGTAGGCCAATGAGGATTTTGTACCCGCTCCGTCGGCGTGCATGATGTTGCAATACTCCGGGTCGCCGCCCAGGATGTCGGGGATAATCTTGCAGAAAGCCCGCGGAAAGATGCCCTTGTCAATGTTCTTGATGGCGTTGTGCACGTCCTCTTTCGATGCGCTCACACCGCGCATCATGTATCGTTGATTGCTCATGATAAAAGTAGTTAGTTCTTGATTTGCTTGTGCAAAGATAATGCAAATGAGCGAAAAAGAAAGCTTGCTTTCATTTTTCCGAATGTAGCTTATCTTATGGAAAGATACGGATTATTCTTAAAACTCTACTATTGGTGCTGTCTCTGCTCCTTCCTGTGCCTCGAAGTAAGCGCGCTTGTCGAAGCCGAAGAGCCCGGCGAGGATGTTCTTGGGAAAGCGGCGGATGGCAGTGTTGTAGGCGCGGGCAGCATCGTTGAAGTTCTTGCGTGCCACGTTAATGCGGTTCTCCGTGCCCTCGAGTTGAGCCTGCAGCTCCAGGAAATTCTGGTTGGCCTTCAGGTCGGGATAGTTCTCGGTGATGGCCAGCAGTTTGCCCAGTGCAGCGGCCAGTTGGCCTTGTGCGGCTTGGTATTCGGCCAGTTTTTCAGGAGTCAGCTCGGAAGGGTCTACCTTGATTTGGGTGGCTTTGCTGCGAGCCTCGATGACACCTTGCAGGGTCTCCTTCTCGTGGGCTGCATACCCTTTGACGGTATTCACCAGGTTGGGAATGAGGTCGGCACGGCGCTGGTATTGTGTCTCCACGTTGGCCCATTGGTTACTTACCCCTTCGTCCATACCGACAAGACTGTTATATCCGCTTACGCCCCAAATGGCCAGCAGGGCGATGACTACGATAACGATAATGGTTGTTGTCTTTTTCATAACTTCTTTCTTCTTTTGATGATGTTTATAGAGTTAATTCTTCATTCTTAGTTCTTCATTCTTCATTAGAATCTGGAGCCTGCTCCGCCACCGCCTCCGCTTCCTCCGCCGAAGCTGCCTCCGAAGCCTCCGCCTCCACCGAAGCCTCCGAAACCTCCGCCTCCGAAGATGACGGGACCGCCCCAGCCTCCGCCTCGTCCGCGGTTATTGTCCTCACCGTGGCGCTCGCGCCGCTTGACGATATGTCCGCAGTTCTGGCAGATGTAGGTCACTTCGTCCGTCCGTATGCCGTTATGGCGGGCGATGGTGTGGCTGGCGGTGCGCTGTAGCTTATGCTTCTTGCAGTGGGGGCAGCGGGTGGCTCGACGGACAGCGATTGCGCTGAGGATGATGACAAAGAAGAAGAACAGGAGGAAGACGATGAGGTAGGAGCTTATTCCACTGCCTTCGCTTCCGGATGCGTCATTCTCCATCGAACCGTCCAATTGGGCACAGGTGGCACGGACACCACTCAACATGCCTTCGCTCCAGCGTTCATTCTTTAGATAGGGTATCATGTAGCGGGTCTGGATGCGCTTACAGATGGCGTCGGGCAAGACACCTTCCAGACCGTAGCCGGTGTAAAACTGGATGCACCGCTGGTCGGTGACAAGCAGGATGACCAGGCCGTTGTCCTTTCCCTTCTTGCCTACGCCCCACGAGTTGAGCAGTTCGTGGCAGAAGTCGAAGCAGGTAGCCTCACCGATGCCGGGCACGACGGCTACGACGGTCTCGATGCCTGTCTGCTGCTCCAGCAGGTAGAGCATGCGGTCAATGCTGTCCGTGGCGGCGGGATTGATGATGCCTTCGGGATCGCACAGGTAGCGATATTTGTTCTGTATGTGTACCTTAGGCAGGTTGTCGGGGGTATATACCTTTTGTGCCCGCAGAGGAAGCAGCAGGAACAGAAGGAGGGAAATGAGGAGCGGTTGTTTCATCTTTTTGTTTTTATTCAATGTATATAGGTGTTGACGAAGGTTCTCACACGCTCTGTGTAAACTTCGGGATTTTCCTTATAGGCTACGGCATGTTCGGCACCGGGCACAATCCAGAGCTCCTTGGGCTGAGGCTTGGCTTCGTAGAGCGGATGGACCATCCAAGTGGGCACAAACGTATCGGCGTCGCCGTGGATGAAGAGCATGGGGCGGGTGCATTTCCTGACTTGCTCCAGCGCGGAGGCCTCATTGAAGTCCCAGCCATATTCCCAACGGCAGAGGGTACTGGCCACATGGAGCAGGGGGAAGGCGGGAAGACCGAACTGGTTCTTCAACTCGCCCTTGAATTCATCCCACGCCGAGGTGTAGCCGCAGTCCTCCACGAAGCACTTGACGAAGGGTTGCTGGTGTATTCCGCGCTCCACTTCGCCGCTGACCATCATGGTAGTGGCGGCTCCCATCGAGATGCCGTGCACCACCATCTGCGTGTTTCCCCCGAAGAGGTGATTGGCCTCCTCCATCCATCGCAGCACGTCCAGGCGGTCCAGCCAGCCCATCTGTGCCTCGGCGCCTCCGCTCAGCCCATGGCCGTGAAGATCGGGCAGGAGGATGTTATAGCCCAATTGGCGGCTGTAGAGGTAGCCTATCATCATCATGCGGATGGAGTTGTCCGTGTAGCCGTGGACGATGACTGCCGTGCGGCGGGTGGAGTCGGCGGCGGGAACGTATAGGGCATGCAGGAGTTTCCCCTCATCGTTTTCGATGTAGAGGTCGTGCAGCGCACCTGCGGTTTGCAGGCTGTCCATCCATCGCCCTACGTCGGGGTAAGTCTCTGCCATGTACTTCAGCGAGCCTTCGATGTCCCGGCTGCGGGTAGTGAGTGCCTCGGGTTTCAGTGCGTAGCCCAGCATGTAGTAGCCGGCGCATAACAGTACGGCGGCCAGTGCGATGACAGCGGTCAGGCCATATTTGAGTCCTTTCTTCATAGAATTGTCTCTGTTCATTTATGCCAAATCTCCCATGCCGCAAACGCCTGAAGCAGCAGCATCTCCAACCCGTTCTTCACCGTGGATCCGTGCATGCGGCCTTTTTTCATGAAGAGGGTCTCGTTGGGGTTGTACAGCAGGTCGTAGAGCAAGTGGTCGGATGTCAACTGGCTATAAGGAATTTCGGGACATTCGTCCACCTTGGGGTACATGCCTACGGGAGTACAGTTGACGATGATGGTATGCTCCGCCATGACTTCGGGCGTCAGCTCCTGGTAAGTCAATACATCGTTGTTCCGCTTGGTGCGCGAGACATAAGTGGGCGTTATGCCAAGGTTTTCCAAGCCGTGGTAGACGGCTTTTGCCGCACCGCCGGTGCCCAATACCAAAGCCCGCTTATGGTGGGGGCGCAGCAAGGGTTCAATGGACTGGGTGAAACCGATGATATCCGAGTTGTAACCCACGAGCTTCGCCTTGCCTTTGCTCTGGCGGATAATCTTGATGACGTTCACGGCTCCGATTTTGGCCGTGTCCTTGTCCAGTTCGTCCAGATAGGGGATGACCTGTTCCTTGTAAGGGATGGTGACGTTCAGCCCGCAAAGGTCAGGATTTTCGTCAATCACTTCCATGAAGTCCTCGATACGGGGGATTTCAAAGTTGACATACTCAGCGTCGATGTTCTCCGACTGGAATTTCTCGTTGAAGTAGGTTATTGAGAACGAATGTCCCAAAGGATAACCGATTAAACCGTATTTGTCCATAATAATTAGGATTTATGGGATTAATTACTTGGTTGCCATATACAGCGTGCATACTCCGAATGTCAGCCGCTTGAAGCTGACTTTCGAAAAACCTGCCCGGCGGATGCTCTCGCTCATCACTTCACCCTGCGGGAAAGCTTGTATGCTTTGCGGTAGGTAAGTGTAGGCACTGTTGTCATGCGAGATGCTACGGCCGATGACGGGCATCGCCACTTTAGAATAGAGGGAGAAAAGCTGCTTCATGGGGAAGCGTTCGGGTGTGGAAAGTTCCAGGATGACTAAGTGTCCGCCCGGACGGAGCACGCGACACATCTCCGAGAGACACTTGTCCAGGTGCTCGAAATTGCGTACGCCGAAAGCGGAGGTGACAGCATCGAACGATGCGTCTGCGAACGACAAGGCCTCGCAGTCCTCCCGTTGGAAACGGATATGCTCGGCCCATCCGGCTTCAGCGGCTTTTTGTCTCCCCACTTGCATCATTCCTTCGGAGAGGTCAATGCCCGTCAGTGAACGGGGATGCAACAGACGGCAGGCCAGCAGGGCGAAGTCCCCCGTGCCTGTGGCCACGTCCAGTACCTCTTGCGGGGCGAAGGGGCGGAGCCAGCGGATGGCTTTCTTGCGCCACGAGCGGTCGATGCCGAGCGACATGAGGTGGTTCAGCCGGTCATAGGCGGGGGCGATGTGGTCGAACATGCGCTCCACTTGCTCTGCTTTCTTGCCCTCCTTGCCATAGGGCATCACTTTCTCTTGAGGATAGTCCATAGTTTAATGTGGAATGAAGAACTTTTTAAATGAAGAATGAAGAATGTCGGCTTCGCCTCCAAATGAAGAATTTTCCTGTATCCTTGAGAATTCATCATTCATCGTTCTCCATTCTTCATTAAATAAGTTCTTCGTTACTTTAAGTAATCCGTTACATTCTTTTCGATGCGGGCAGTGATGTCTTCTGTCTCCTGCGGAACGAACTTCTCACCCGTGATGTGCTCGAAGAGCTCTACGTAACGGTCACTGATGCTCTTTACAATTTCGTCCGTCATCTCGGGCACCTGCTGACCTTCCTTGCCCTGGAAACCATTGTCCATCAACCATTCGCGTACGAACTCCTTGGAGAGCTGGCGTTGCGGCTCGCCTTTCTCGAAGCGTTCCTCGTAGCCTTCGCTGTAGAAGTAGCGGCTGGAGTCGGGCGTATGGATTTCGTCCATCAGGTAAATCTTGCCGTCGTGCTTGCCGAATTCGTATTTCGTATCTACCAGGATGAGGCCGCGTTCGGCGGCAATCTGCGTGCCGCGTTCGAAGAGGCGCAGGGTGTAGTCTTCCAGTTGGGCGTATTCTTCGGGGGTGCAGAGGCCAAGCTTCAGGATTTCAGCACGGGAGATGTCGGCGTCGTGTTCACCGATTTCGGCTTTGGTGGTCGGGGTGATGATGGGCACGGGGAACTTCTGGTTCTCCTTCATGCCTTCGGGCAGGCGTACGCCACAGATTTCGCGTACGCCACTCTTATAAGCGCGCCATGCCGAACCGCAGAGGTAGCCTCGTACAATCATTTCGATGGGAAATCCTTCGCAGAATACGCCTACGGTCACCATCGGGTCGGGCGTAGCCAGTTTCCAGTTGGGGCAGATGTCGGTGGTAGCGTCCAAGAACTTGGCGGCAATCTGGTTCAGTATCTGTCCTTTGAAAGGAATGCCTTTGGGCAGGATGACATCGAAGGCCGAGATGCGGTCCGTGGCCACCATGACGAGTTTCTCACCATTGATGTTGTACACATCGCGTACTTTCCCGTGGTAAACGGATTGCTGACCGGGAAAATTGTAATTGGTTTCAGTTAATGCTTTCATATCTTTATGTTTTAGCTATGTTTTATTCTTTCTCTTTCTTCTTCTCTTCACGTATCGCTTTCTGCTCCTTCTCGAATTTATCGTATGCTTCCACAATTCTTGTTACGAGTTTATGTCTGACGATATCCTTTTGGTTCAGTTCGATGAAAGCGATACCTTTCACCCCTTTTAATATCCTCATGGCCTGCACCAAGCCCGAAGTTTGTGACGAAGGCAAGTCTATCTGTGTCATGTCGCCCGTCACAATCATCTTGGTGTTCATGCCCATGCGGGTGAGGAACATCTTGATTTGGGCGGAAGTGGTATTTTGTGCTTCGTCCAGGATGACCACCGCATCGTTCAGCGTGCGGCCTCGCATAAAGGCCAACGGGGCTATCTGGATGATGTTCAGATCCATGTATTCCTGTAGCTTGGCAGCGGGTATCATGTCTTGCAGGGCGTCGTACAATGGTTGCAAGTAAGGGTCAATCTTTTCCTTCATATCGCCAGGCAGGAACCCCAGTTTTTCACCGGCTTCTACGGCGGGGCGGGAGAGGATGATTTTCTTTATTTCCTTGTTCTTCAAGGCGCGCACGGCCAAGGCAATGGCGGTGTAGGTCTTGCCCGAACCGGCGGGGCCGATGGCGAATACCATGTCGTGTTCACGGAAGGCGTCCACCAGCCGTTGCTGGTTTTCGCTACGCGGGATGATGGGCTTGCCCGTGACGCTGAATACGATGACATTGCCGCTCTTCTCCGCCTGCGGGGCGTTTCCCTTGATGATGTCAATGATGGCTTCTTCTTTCAGTGAGTTATATTCGGCGCAATGTTTTTCCAGTTTGATGATGTTTTCTTCGAAGGCGCACATCTCCTCCTCGTCACCCAGCACCTTGATGACGTTGCCCCTCGCCACAATACGCAGCTTGGGGTACAGCGCCTTGATGAGTTGCATGTTGGCGTTGTTTACCCCATAAAAGATGACAGGGTCTATGTCTTCAAGCACGATAATTTTTTCTATCATTCGTATAAGTTCAATTCTGCTATTTTCCGCAAAGGTAGTGAAAGGTTTGCATAGTTTGTGTGGAGATGTGCATTTTTCTGCTTTTCACTCGCTATCTTTCACTCATCAGCCTGTACATCCTTGGGCTCTCACGCCGTGCTTCGTCAGGGTGTAAGGCCGTGCTTCGTCAGGGTGTCACGCCGTACGGTGTCAGGAGGTCATGTGATATGGTATCAGGTAGGCATTAACAAAGACGAGCTCAGCGACCGGCCGGGCAGGTGATGCTTATGTTTGTTGCCGATGCGTACTTCCGGAGCAATACTTGTGTCATTTCTGCCGCTTCGCGCAATCTTTGCTCGTCTCCGTCATAGCCGTTGATGATGGCCAAAATATGTCGGGTGCCTACATCCATCTTCGTCCGTTCATGGTCGCTGGTAGGAGTACCTATGCCTCCCAGAGCATCGCGCCATACGGGTAACCCTTCAATATTAAGCGCACCGCGGCCGATGCCCTCGAACGGCTCCTGGGCATGACCTACTCCTAAGCAAAGTTCCATGCCCTGTATCTTATCCGCATCGAAGCCTCCGATGGAGTAGCCCGTGCGCAGGGAAACCAAGTTGATGAGGTCTACCAACGTGTCGATGCGGTAAAGCTCCAGTCCCCGCAACAATCTTCTTCGCAGGGCCTCGGCACTGGGACGGTATCGGCTGGGGTCCTTACCTAAGCGGCGGTAAGCCTCACGGGTGGCGGCAATGGCAGGTTGCTGCTTGATGCTGTCGGGTGTCTCCGTGGCACGCAACGTCTGGGTGAAAGCATCGATTTCTTGCCACAAGCCTTCGCAGAAAGG
Organism: uncultured Bacteroides sp.; assembly: GCA_944319875.1. GTDB lineage: Bacteria > Bacteroidota > Bacteroidia > Bacteroidales > Bacteroidaceae > Bacteroides. Next base: position 12,614 of record CALUFR010000055.1, on the reverse strand, counting down.
CGTATTGGTGACTTCGGCATAGACGGCTACCATCCGGTATTCGGGGCAGCACGAAGTCAGTTCGGAAGAGAGAGAGAGGTGAAACATGCGTAATTGTTTACTGATAAAGAGTTCGTTTTTCTTTTAAAAGACAAAGCATGAACGGTACGCACCGCCCATGCCTTGTACAGATCTATACTTAAGGAAAGTGTTTTTATTTAATGCCTAATTTCTTTTTGATGTCCTTGGGCAGCGCATCCTTGTGTACGAGGATATTCATCGTCTTGTATGCAACAAATGCTTTGGAAGCATACCATATACCTTTGTACTTGCCGCTCAATCCCCAAGAATTCTTCACCATGAAATACTCTTTGCCGTTCTGGTCCTTGGCAATGCCGTAGATGACCATGCCATGATCGTCGGTCGTCTCCCAATTGTCGAAAGCCGTTTGGCGCATCTCTTGCGTGATTTCCATTTCGGGCAGGGGACGTGAAGTCAGTTCCTTGCGTTTGTCGGTCGCGGTCAGTCCTGTCCAGCGTGCCATATCACTTCCGGTCAGTTCGGCACCCCTGGCGGCGTCCGGCATGACGGCAATACCGTCGCGTGTGAATCCTTGTTCGCTCACGTCGCTACCCCAAGCAAAGGTGTAACCTGTGCGGATGGCGTTGTCCATCACGGCCATCAGTTCGTCTATTGGCAGGTTATAAGACAGGGCATTGCGCCAGTTGTCCGGAATCTCGATAGAGAATTGGGTATAGAACGGGTGGTGTGTATAAGAAGTCAGCGATACATAGTCGTCCGGATTGATGCCAAGGCTCTCGCCGAAGCTCTTCGGAGTATACTCCTTGCCCTCGTAGGTAAATGTTTCGGGACACTTGCCAAGGTATGTGTCATAAATTGCACTGAGACCGTTTTTCCATACCGGGGTCAACTTGCTGAAGCGGCCTTTACCGATGGCCTGCACGTATGCGCCGGCTACAGCGTCCAATTCATTATGCACCGGCAGCGAGTCACCGTACATGATGCCCGGCATAGCATCCTGTGGAACCAAACCATAATTCTTCAGGCAGAACATGATATCGTAGAAGCTTCCGCCTGGTGAGAAAGAGGCGTCGCCATGGTATCGCACATAGTTCACGGCGCGGTCTACCATCGTGTGGTGTACCACAAACATCTCGGACAGATCATACGTGCCTTTACCCATGCGCAGGAGTTCGCTCTCCAGGAAAGAGAGGCTCGAAAAACTCCAGCACGTGCTCGAACGGTTTTGGTTCTTGATGCTGGTGATGGGGTTTTCTTTGACTGTGTTGAATACGAAACCTTCCTCTTTGGGAGTGTCTTGCGCCGCAATGTTTAGGCTCAGGAGTCCCACGGCGGCCATTAGTATCTGTTTTTTCATTTCCATTAAATTGAGTTGAATGATTGGTTACGGGCGCAAATATAGTGAAAGTTAGGGGTAAAAACGCCAAAATTTCTTCGGTATTTTTACACAAATACTTGATTTAAGCGTAAATCCTCCTCGTCGGCTGTTTATTTACCCCATCAGATACACAGCTTTGCGCCCCATGGCTTTCTTGACCAGGTATGTGAAACTCCAGGAAAAGAAAAATATCAGCAAGGCGGAGACGGGAATTCGTAAAGACACGGGCAATGCGAAGGTTTGGACAATCTGATAGCATAGCCCCACGAAGAAGTAGTGCACCATATAGATGCCGAAACCGCAGGCGGTGAGATTGGACAGGAAGCGTCCCGTGCGTGACTCCGCCGGAAAGGAGATATGCTTCAGTAGCAAGAACCAGGCCGTGGACATGCAGGCCACGTTGAGAGTATTGTAGGTCCAGAACAATTCAATCTGCTCCGGTGTCTTTTCCGGCAGAGACATGATGTGCCCGTAGCCCAGATAGGTGACCAGAAAGCCTGCCACCAGCAGCACCAGGGCTACAGGCCATGTCCGTGCCGGGCTCCAATCTACATAGTGACGCAAGTAGTGGCCCAGCAGGAGGTAACCGTTGAAACCGGCGAAGTAATAGAACAACCCGAAAGAATTCCAGGTACAGGTGCCGAAGGCATACGGGCTGACGAACTGGTGGAAGTAGGGCAGCAGGGTGCTGAGCGCCCACAAACCGATAAATACCTGCAACTGTTTCTTGGTGGCTCGTTCTACCCATGCCGAAAGAATGGGCATATAGAGATAGAGTCCTATCAGCATGTAGATGTACCACATGTGTTGCGCTATAAAACTGAACGTATAGGGAATGCGAAGGATATTGGCCAGACTGGAGGCAAAGGACTGGCTGTCGCTCTCAGCCCAGATGAAACATTTGTAGACGATGCTTTTGTCAAGTCCCAATACCCCTGTGAACCACGGGAAGAGGTAATAAAGCACTGACCATATCAAGAAAGGCCAAAGTACGCGCAAGATGCGCTTCTTGTAGAAAGCCCCCATCGGCATGCGCACGGGAAACATCAGAGCCCCCGTAATCATCACGAACAACGGTACACACGGACGGACAAAGGCCATCCATCGCTCGCCCCATAGCAGCATGGAAGGCTCTACGGGACCGCCTGCATCGGCATTGGCATAAGTGGCCGTGGCATAGAACGGGTCTGCCGCATGGCAACACAGGAGAAAGAAAAAAGCAAGTAGCCGAACCGCGTCCAGCCAGACGATTTGTTTCTTCATAAGCGCAATCTGGTTTGTTGTCCGCAAAGATATGCTTTTTATTTGAATCGTGACGTATCTACTCCTTCCCGCTTCTTCTCCTGATACCCGCCGAACTTCCACGCAAAGGACACGCCTACACTACGGAAACACGAATAATCGTTGGTCACCCACTGGCGGCCGTAACGAATCTGCGGGTCGACGCCCGCCGTCTCGAAGATGTCTTTGCACCACGTCGTGAGGATGCAGTTGCCACGGGCGAAAGCATAACGCAGCGAGAGGTCGAGATTGCCGCTGGCGGGCAGGTCGTATATGCCTTGTATGGCTCCCGTCTGGCAAAAGCCGTTGAGCGTAAGGCGCAGGTCGGGCTTGACGGGGAGCTTGAAGGTTGCGTTCAGTACGGCGATGCCCGCCCAAGTGTGACGGTCGAAAGGCAGGTCGTAGAAGTCGGAGTCCTTTTGGCGTGTCCAAGTGCCTATCAATGTCAAGCGAGAGTCCAGCCATGTGCCCACCTTGAAGGGGACGGAAGCTTGCAAGCCGGCCTGCTGCAGGAAGTCGAAGTTCACCGAACGGTATATCTCCAGCAGCTCCCGAGGCGACTGGTAGAGCGTCTGCACGGTATAATCCTTGTTGTGGTTGAACCAAGCGGTAAAGACGTACTTCGACTTCAAGATATAACTCAAAGAGAGCTGATAATCTTTTGAGGGCTTCAAGAGCGGATTGCCTTGTATCTCGGAGTAGCCACCGCCCAAGTAGGACACGGCATCCTGCACTTCCCAATAGGCGGGATAGGCCTTGTCGCTGTTGAAACCCAACTGGAGGATATGACCTTGCGCAGGCAGATAGGTCAAGTTGAAAACAGGATACATGTCCCACTCATTCCATACGGGTGTCCGATACCATTCCCCCGTCAACGAAGCGTCCAGCATCAGCTTCTGCCCGAACGTCTTGTTGAAGCCCGCATACACGTTCAGCGTCTGCTCCCTTCGCCTCGACCGCATGTCGGGCGGCAATTCTCCCACCAATTCTTCATTCTTCATTCTTCGTTCTTCATTAAAATAGAGTTGCCGCGAGTGGTCCACGCTCGTCGTATAGACGCCCCCGTAGTTCAACCCCCACCCGTTCTTCAGCGTATGTTCTTGCGAGAGATAGAACTTCCAAGCATTGATGCGCTGCATATCCTCGGTGTAGAAGTCCAGGCGTGAGTCCTCCATCTCGCTGATGAGACGTTGGTCGCCCGGCGTGCGATACCACGTGAACTCCGCTCCGGCGCTCAGCCCGATGGGCGTGCGGTAGTCCAACCTTCCGTTGTGCAGCCACGAGGTACGGTTGCTGAGATTCTTCGCCGTCTGCGTGCCCGTGGTGTGTTGGCTAACGTGACGGGTGTGGTAGCTTCCGTTGTAGACGAAGGACAACGAGTGATCCTTCCCCAACTGATAGTCCGTGCCCAAGCGGAAACTGTGCGTATGGTCGCGGCTGCGTACCTCTTCGTGGTTCTCTATCAGATACGTCTTGTTCTCCGCCTCCTGCCAGTGGCGCGCCTCCTTGTCGGTGGTGTTGAAGCCCTTGCCGTGGGTGTGCGAGTAAAGAAAGTCGAGAGAGAATTTGCCACCATTATATAACAAGGAAGCGCGCTCCTGGAAGCTGGCCTCGTGCCTCTGGTTGTATTGGGCGTAAGCCTCGCCCTGCAATGCACCGGGGTCTCCGATGCGATGCTTCAGACGGACGTCTATCATCGCACCCCGCACCTGATAGCGTGCCGGAGCGTTGTACATCACGTCCACCCGTTCGATGCGGTCGGCGGGCATCGATTTCAAGAGAGCATAGAGCTGCTCCGTGCTCATGTTCGTCACCTTGCCGTCCAAGACGACGGTCACGCCCCGCGCGCCGAGGGTCAGCCCGCCGTTCATTTCCGCCACGCCGGGCAGTTCCTTCAGTGCGTCATAGATGTTGTCTACGGGCTTGCCCTCTATCAGGCGAGGCAAGTCGTACTCCAGCTTCCCCGCCGATGCCTTCACCACGGGACGTTCGCCCACAACCATCACTTCGGGCAGCGTTTGCATCAGGCTGTCCGCCCAAAGGCTGTCCGTCTTCATTTCTTGCGCATGGATACTTGACAAATTCATTGTTGCAAGCAACCATAAAACCATTCGTCTCATTTTTCTATCTTTTTTGATGCAAAGTACAGCATTATCCCACGAAAGACAGGAACAAAACGGCTTACCAAGTCTTATCGGAAGTGTTATTTAGTCTTATCAAATGGATGAATGTCGGGTAGAAGAACGTAAATTTGCGGGCAAATAGGAATTTAACGGGCTTTGCCCGCAATGTTCAATGGTTAATGATTAATGGTTAATGGGCTGCGCATGAGTCCTTTTACCACATATTAACCATTAACCATTGACCATTAACCATTGCAGCCTTCGGCTGCTAAATTTTCATTTATGAAACTACCTTCGAAATACATCGCCCTTGTGGTCATCCTTTCCTTGGCCGCCATCTTCGCCTACCAAGCGTATTGGTTGGTGACCCTCTACCGCACGCAATGCCGGGCGGTGGAGCACGACATCACGGAAGCCATGCGTCTGAGCGACTACAACGAAATGATTTTGCGCATCGAGCGGCTGAAGGCAGACTCCGTCCGGCACGGCGAAGTGTCCGTCTCCGCCGGATACAACGACAACAACCCGTATGTGCAAAGCCGCACCATCGTCACCGAGCAACGGGGAGACTCCACCTTCATCAACCTGCAACAACGGGAGGTGAAAGACACCACCTACATCGACACATTGCAGCATGCGGATGACACAGACTTCCCCTTCAGACGGAAGAACACGATGCAGGAACTGGCGAACTACTTCCAGCGAGGACTGCATACGGGACTGGACGCCCTCCACGGCCCGGACTTCGCGGTCTATGACAGCCTGCTGCGCGATGAGTTGCAACGGCTGGAGCTTTTCATCCCCTATCGGCTGATGTACGTACACCGAGAGGCAAAGGCCGATTCAACCTCCACCGACATCGACACATTAGGACTGAGAAGTACGGCAGACTACATTCCCTCCTCCCATGCCAAGACGTATGAATACAACTACGACCTGCACGGCAAGTGGCTCTACTTCCTCACGATAGAGCCGATACACGGACTGGTGCTGCGGCAAATGGCGGGCATACTGGCCACGTCGGCGGTTATCCTGCTCGTGTTGGGCTTCTCCTTCTGGTATCTCATCCGCATCCTGCTGCGCCAACGCACTTTGGAGGAGATGAAGGATGACTTCACCAACAACATGACCCACGAACTGAAGACCCCCATCGCCGTGGCCTACGCTGCCAACGATGCCTTGCTGAACTTCGGGCAAGACACTGACAAGACGAAACGCGAACGCTACCTACGCATCTGCCAGGAACAACTTGCGCGGCTCAGCGGTCTGGTAGAGCAGATACTCTCGCTCTCGATGGAGCGGCGGCACAGCTTCCGCCTGCATCGGACGACATTCCCCGTCAGCGACATCCTCGCTCCCCTCGTGGAACAACACAAGCTGAAGGCAGACAAGCCCGTCAGCATCGCCATGCGCATCACGCCCACCGACTTGGAGGTGACCGCCGACCGCACACACTTCGCCAACATGGTGAGCAACCTGCTGGACAATGCCATCAAGTATTCCATCGAACAGGCGGAAGTAGAGATTGACGCCCATCGGGAAAGCGAAACATTCGTCCTCTCTGTGCGGGACAAAGGCATCGGCATCGCCAAGGAAAAACAAGCGCACGTGTTCGACAAGTTCTACCGTGTCCCTACGGGCAACCAGCATAATGTGAAGGGTTACGGCCTGGGGCTCTACTATGTCAAGACGATGGCAGAGCGGCACAACGGCACGGTGAAAGTGGAAAGCGAACCGGGAAAAGGGAGCGAATTTGTGATACGGATAAATCAAGAAAAGGATTAAACAAGAACGTTGAATTTACAGATACTTATGAATACAGGACAAGTGAACATCCGGACGGCAGAACCAAAGGATATACCCGCCATCACCCGGATTTACAATGAATATATCTTGCACAGCACGGCAACTTTTGAGACGGAAGTACTGACGGAAGACGAAATGCTTCGCCGTATGCGGAGCATCGTACCTGGATATCCGTACTTGGTGGCGGAAGCGGACGAGGAAGTAATCGGATACTGCTATGCCCATCCTTGGAAAGAGCGTTCTGCCTACCGACACACGCTGGAAACTACCGTTTACCTGTCTCCCGCTCATACGGGACGGAGCATAGGACATCGGTTGATGGAGCGGCTCATTGCTGCGTGCCGGACAACACCGTGTTGTCATGCCCTGGTGGCTTGTATCACGGCAGAGAACGAGGCCAGTTGCGTTTTACACCGTAAACTGGGCTTCCGGCAGGTGTCGTGTTTCCGGGAGGTAGGCCGCAAGTTCGGACGATGGCTGGATGTGGCGGATTATGAGATGTTATTTCAGGAATAAATTGTTTAGCCATGCAGCCTATAAATATCTTGTTAGTTGAGGACGAATCGACCCTGGCAATGATTATCAAGGACACGTTGGAGGGACAAGGTTTCCATATCCGCCTGGCGGGGGACGGAGAAGAAGGTTTGCGCCTCTTCTTCCAAGAAAAGCCCGATGTATTGGTAGCGGACGTCATGATGCCCCGCATGGACGGCTTCGAGATGGTGCGCCGCATCCGAAAGACGGACAGCCGAACGCCCGTACTTTTCCTCACCGCCCGTTCTTCCGTCAACGATGTGGTGGAGGGTTTCGAGTTGGGAGGCAACGACTACCTGAAGAAGCCTTTCGGGATGCAGGAACTGATTGTGCGTATCAAAGCATTGTTGGGACGTGCCTGTCCAACAACATCGGACGCCTCCACCGGACATACTTTCGAGATAGGACAATACGTGTTCGACAGCCAAAAGCAAACGCTGATCTATACAGGACTTGTGCAGGAACTCTCCTATCGGGAAAGCGAAATACTGCGCCGACTTTGCCTCAACCGGGATCAAGTGACGGACATGCGCCAACTCTTGTTCGATCTGTGGGGAGATGACACTTTCTTCAACCAACGCAGCCTGCACGTGTTCATTACCAAGTTGCGCCATAAACTATCGAAGGACGAGCGGATACGGATTGTGAACGTGCGAGGAATCGGCTATAGGCTAATTACGGGATGACGCGTCACGTCTTCCGCCCCGTTGCATGACTCGTTGGAAGTCTCTCACAATCTGGTCGCCCATGCGTACGATGGTGCTGTCTACCTTCCGTATTTCCACCGGGGTCACGGCATCCTTGTACTTCGCCTTGCCCAAGCCGAATTTCATCTTGTCCAGGTTCCCCCGGATGTTCAGCCCCAGCTTGAAGGGGATAGGCGATTTGAGGATGGAGATGTGGTAATCAAAGTTCATGTCCAGATCCTGCGTACCACCCACGGCGGCCCGATAACGGTCCATCTGAATGACGAAAGGATAGACGGTGACGTTACCGTCCTGCACGCTGATGTTCACCGCAATACTGTCTATCAGGTTGCGCTCTTTATTCTTAAAGAGGAATTTTTTCGAAATCTCGGCAAAAGTCTCGCCGTCCATCAGTACCAAGCTGTCGCCCTTGACATGAATGGCCGAGCGGAGGGACGGTATCTTGAGGTTGAAGCACGAGTCAATGGCGGAAGCTGCGGCCACGTCGAAGTCTACGGTACCTTCAAATGAACGGAGCATCGGCACGATAGAGTCCAAGGAAGGGATGAAGTCTACCAGGTGGGCAATGTTGATGTCGTGCAGCTTGAAGTCGAAACCTGCATAACCCATTTGCGGCCGGGCAGCGCGGTAGAGCAACGTGGTCCTCATCGTGGCGCCCATGCCCTTCATGCTGAGTTCTTTCAAGTGGACGGCCTGGTTGCGTACGTCCACGTTACCCCTTACGTCGGTGAAGACCATCTTGTCATAGCGCACGCGACGCAAGTTTGTAGTCAGCTCGAAGTCGATGTTCTTCGGGATGACAAACAGCTTCAGGTCAGTGGCCGTAGTGTCCGTCTCGGCTTGCAGGGTATCTGTCGGGAACGAGAGCGAGCGTATCAGCTGGTTGCAGTTCAGATTACGCGATGTCAGATCCAACTTGGCGCGTAAAGTCTTGTGGAATTTCATTGCACCGTATAAATCGTGCACCGAGCCGCTGGCCGTCAAGTCCGAACGCCCGATACGCATCGTGGCGTTGCGCAGAGTAATGGTGCGATTGCCTACGGTGACCGAAGTCTTCAACATCCGGATGGGTAAGGCGCACTGGGGCGTACGTACTGAAAGGCGGTTAAAGCCCACAATCCCTTTCGGAATCCATACGGAGTCGCGCAGCTTGTTGGCCGTGACGGCGATGCCGGCCTTGTCCATGCCCATCTTCATGCTGCCCATGCGGCAGAAGAGAGTATCCGCATTGAGCTTTAAGCCTATCTGCGGTTTCTCGGTGTTGCGGCGTCCGGGTTGCAGGGTGATGGTGCCCGACGTGCTACGGCAGAAGGCGCGAAGCGAGTCGCCCATGTGTCCGAACAAGGTGTCGGCCTTCAGCGTGAAGGTGATATGGGGGCGTTCTTTGTTGCGGTCGCTCGGCTTCAACTCTACGGTAGCCGTTGTCTTGCCGCAATAAGCGTCTATCGAGTCAAGCGGCATGGAAGCCTTCAGGCGATTCATCGTCAGGTTGCACTTCATGTGGGCGATGCGGGTCGTGTCCTGCGGGTTAGTGGTGCCTATAGTGGCGGTCATGTTGTGCAGGTCTCCGTTTAGCCGGCGCGATCGGAGGCGCATGTCCTTCACTGTAGCTTTGGCACCCAGCACATTGTTGCCGATAAAGGCGAACGTGGCGTCGGCGGTAAAATCGAAGCCTTTCAGCGTGTCACGCAGGTACATGTCCTCCATGTTCAGCTTGCCGCGGGCTTTGACGTGGCCGATGTCCTGCTTTTGCAAGGTGGAAAGGCGGCAATGCAACTTTATGTCAGCATCCAGCTTACCGCCCATGCTTACACCTTTCTGTAGGGGGAACGTCTGCGACAAAGCGGTCAGGTCCACTTTGGATGTAGTATGGAACGTAATTTTCGGATCGTCCAGTAAGTCATCGATGCGCGCATCCGCCAGAATATCTGTATGGGCGCCACGGAAGCGGAATATCTTGAGATCGGCATACGAAGAGTCCTGTTTCATCAGATCTACTTGACCGAAGAAGTCGGCTGAGATTTCATCAATACCGTAAGGCATTCCTGCATATTGTGCCGAAGCTTCGTTGATGTCCACTTTCAAGGTGGCGAGCGGCATTTTGTTCTTACCGTAAAGTCCTTTCAACGTACCGTTGACGGTCACCTCACCTTTAGCACTTACATCCTCTTTCTTCAGTATGCTTTCGGGAATCATGCGTAGCACGGTTTCCAGTGACGGCGCATGCAGGCTGTATTGCAGGTCTACGTCAGCAGCCCGTGCCACTGTGTCGCGGCGAAGCGTGCCTTTCAGGTCGAGTTGTATGCCGTTGACATCCAAAAGGGCGTTTTTCAGTTCCAGCGTGCGACGGCTTCGGATAAGTCGCAGGTCGGTTTTCAGGTGTGTTGCCATTCGGTTGGCCAACAACTCACCGTTTTGCCAAAAAAGAATGTTGCGGTTGCTGTAATCCACTCGCAGCATGGAGTAGCCCTCATGCAGACGAGCCTGCAATCGCAGGTTGGCGTCCCACAGGTTGGCAAAGACCCGTGCCTGGCGGTCATCGAAAGTCACCGTGGCGTGACGCAGAGCCAGGCGACGGATATCTATGCCTCCGGCGGCAATACGCGTTGTGTCCGTCGTGACTGTATCAGCGGGAAGCGTATCGGTCTCGGCAGTCATAATATCCCAGTTGGCCCGGCCGTCCTTGTCAATGTGGGCATAGACCCGTGCACTGTCTATCGTGAGGCGGTGGATGGATATCCGTTGCTTCTTCAAATAATCGATGGGGTTGATGACTAGCCTTGCCTTGCTGAAGGTAACCAGTGTGTCACGCCGCAACCATGCGGAGTCGCGCAAGGCTTTTGATACCAACGTGCCGTCTGTCAGCCGCAGTCCGAAGCGGGGAAAGGAGGAAAAGAAGGTAAGATCCACGCTGCCCAGATCAAGTTTGGCGTTCATGTTTTGGTTGGCAATGTTTACCACCATCGGGGTCAGTTTAGTCGGGGTAAACACGAAGTTGATGGCAAGGGTGATGGCCACCACGACGGCAAGCAGGAGGGCTGCCAGACTGATTCCGGTTATTCTCAGTGTCTTTTTAACTTTAGAATTCATAGCAGGTGTGTTGTTTTAGTCGGTGTAAAGGTAGTAATAATTATTCAGTTGTGTATTCGGAGAGGTATCTTTTTCGTTTGGATGACATTAATGCTCGTTGGTTGGCCTGTTCGGGTATATAAAAAGCCCCTGCAAGGCGTTTTATCCTTGCAGGGGCTTTAGTTTATAGTAAGGCGAACGCTTATTCAGCAGTTCCCCAGCTTTCAGCGGCCATGCGCTTGTAGCTGTTGTAACGCCACTTGGCATTGTCCTCAGCAGCCTGGAAGAGTTCTTCGGCTTCTGCGGGATATTGTTTCATGACAGAAGCATAACGAACTTCACCCTTCAGGAAGTCTTTGAAGCCTTCCCATTCGGGTTCCTTGCTATCCAGCGTGAACGGATTCTTGCCTTCAGCTTCCAGAGCCGGGTTGTAACGCCACAAGTGCCAGTAACCGCACTTCACAGCCTTTTCTTCCTCAGCCTGGCTCTTACCCATACCGGCCTTCAAACCGTGGTTGATACACGGAGCGTAAGCGATGATGAGTGACGGTCCGGGATAAGCTTCGGCTTCGCGCAGGGCTTTCAGTGTCTGGGCCTGGTCAGCACCCATAGCGATTTGAGCTACATATACATAACCGTAAGTAGTAGCCATCAGACCGAGGTCTTTCTTGCGTACACGCTTACCGCTGGCGGCAAACTTGGCGATAGCACCAATCGGGGTAGCCTTAGAAGACTGGCCACCGGTGTTGGAGTAAACCTCCGTATCCAATACGAGGATGTTGACGTCCTTGCCGGTAGAGATAACGTGGTCGAGACCACCGTAACCGATATCGTAAGAAGCACCGTCACCACCGATAATCCACTGGCTGCGTTTTACGATGTATTGCTTCAAACCGTAGATTTGTGCGCAGATGGGGCACTTGTCTTTGGCTGCCTCCAGCATCGGAACGATACGCTCGTAGATGTCTTTGGTCTTGTCGGCATCCAGACAGTTGTCCAGCCATTCCTGGAAGATAGCCTTGTATTCGGCCGGAGTCTCTTCGTTGGCAATGCCTTCCTGCATCAGCTTGGCGATACGCTCGCGAATCTTCTCGTTAGCCAATTCCATACCCAGTCCGAACTCGCAGAAGTCCTCGAACAGGGAGTTAGCCCATGCGGGACCGTGACCCTTCTCGTTCTTGGTGTACGGAGTAGAAGGAACAGAACCGGAATAGATAGAAGAACAGCCTGTAGCGTTGGCTACCATCTCGCGGTCACCGAACAACTGAGAAATCAGTTTCACGTACGGAGTTTCGCCGCAACCGGAGCAAGCGCCTGAGAACTCGAACAGCGGAGTAGCGAACTGAGAGTTCTTCACGTTGGCCTTGATGTCTACCAGGTGTTGTTTGGTCTTCACGTTGTTGACGCAGTATTCCCAGTTGGCAGCTTCGTTCAGCTGGCTTTCCAGATGAACCATAGACAGAGCCTTGCCGCCCTTCTTCGGGTTGCCCGGACATACGTCCACGCAGTTGCCGCAACCCAAGCAGTCGAGTACGTCAACCTGCATACGGAAGGTCATGCCGTCGAATGCCTTGCCCACAGCTTTCAGCATCGGGAAGTTGGCACCCTTCTGCTCTTCAGCATCGAGTACGAACGGACGGATAGCTGCATGAGGACAAACATAAGCACACTTGTTACACTGGATACAGTTTTCGG
>CALUFR010000054.1 GCA_944319875.1 uncultured Bacteroides sp. | reverse complement strand
ATTTCTCCCTGTATATAGGCAGCTATTTGTTTGGCTGAAAATTCCATGTCTGTTTCTTGCTAAATGGTTTTCAAAACACAAATAACGGACTTTTTTTTTATATTTCCTTGTCCTTGGGTGAATATTTTATACTTATCTATGCAGACGCAGGTAGCATAGGTAGTATTTTTTTACTTTCTTCGAGAGCAGTTGGATGTTGAGCATGTCCGATGCCTCGGCGATGTTTTTCGTGGAGCCGTCCTTGTAGAGAATGTCGATGCTGTCGTCGGCAGGGTTGTACATGTTCTTCTCGATGCTGGGCACGGAGACGAAGTAGGCGGCCTCGGCGGGCGTCAACTCCAGCTCGGAGGCAATGCGGCTCAGCAGTTCCTGTCTGCGTTCTTCGGTGACGGGTTCGGAGGTTATCTCCACCTTGAACAGGCGCCGGTTCACCATGCCCGCGCTTAGGGTGGACAGCACCTTGTCCGGATGGTCGCTCCACACCTTGAGGGCCGTCCAGATGTCGTTGTCGTCCAGGCGGATGAACTGCTCCAGGCATTCAGGGTCGGCGTAGAAGCGCGTGCGGTCCACGTCGTTGTAAAGGAAGAAGCGCAGGGCGGGCGAGGCGAAGAGCTCCGTGCCCTGCGAGGCCAGTTCCTTGGCGCGGAGCAGGGCGGCGATGAGCATCCGTTCGTAGGCAACGGAGGCCTTGTGCAGGTATACCTGCCAGTACATCAGGCGGCGCGCCATGAGGAAATTCTCGATGGAGTAGATGCCCTTTTGCTCCACGACGAGGTGGTCGTCCTTCACGTCGAGCATCTTGATGATGCGTGCCGAGCCGATGTTTCCCTCGGTGACACCTGTGTAGAAGCTGTCACGGCGCAGGTAGTCCAGGCGGTCCATGTCCAGCTGGCCGCTGACCAGCTGGTGGAGGAAGCGCTTGGGATACTCGTCCTTGAAGATGCGGATGGCCAGCGTGAGCTGCCCGTTCATCTCGCGGTTGATGCGCTCCATCAGCAGCAGGGAGATGTCTTCGTGGGAGACGCCGCGCACGATGGTGTCCTCCAGCCCGTGCGAGAAGGGTCCGTGGCCGCTGTCGTGCATCAGGATGGCGGCTTCCACGGCTTCGGCCTCGCTGTCGAAGATGAAGTTCCCCTTGGCCGTCAGGTGCTGGATGGCTTCAGTCATCAGGTAGAAAGCGCCGAGCGAGTGCTGGAAGCGCGTGTGCTGGGCGCCGGGATAGACCACAGACGACAGGCCCAGCTGGCGGATGCGCGTCAGGCGTTGCAGCAGGGGATGGCGCACGAGGTCGTAGAGCAGCCCTTTGGGTATGTTGATAAACCCGAAGACGGGGTCGTTGATGATTTTGCGTTCGTAGCTCATGATTTTACTTTTTTTCTGCTTTAAAGCCTTTAAAGCGTTGCTTTAACCTGGTTAAAGTGTTACTTTAAAGGCGTTAAAGTAACGCTTTAATGCGGATAAAGTGATACTTTAAAACCTGTAAAGTAAAAATAAAGTGGGAAGTTGCTGGTTACCAGCTTATTCCTTCCTCGTATCCGTCGTATTGGGGAGGCTCTCCACACCGGCCGAGTGGAAGACTTCTTCGATGGCTTTTTGCTCGTCGGGTGTGATGAGCCGTTCGCCCTTGCGGCTTTGGTAGAAATAGCTCTCGCAGGAGAAGCAGGCCATCACTTGGCGGCGCACAATGCGTGCTTGCTTTAGGGGAAGGTCCTCGAACATGTTCGTCATGCCTCGTGCGAAGCGCACGGGTGTGTCGTCGCGGAAGAAGCGGCACCGGGCGGCGGACTTCCGGATGTAGACGGGGCTTACGCTCTGCAGGCTGGGCGGGTCAGTCCTTTCGCTTTGGCTGAGGAGGCGGGCGGCGGTGGCGTGCAGGCAATGCGGCGCGCGCGGGCAGGCCTCGTCCGTGGCAAAGCAGTAAAGGTAGTTGTGGGGGATGTCTTGCACGGCCGGTGTCGGCGTGGCGGTGGTGTTCTCGTAATTCATAATCGGATGTTCTTTCATTGATTTGGCCTCAAAGGTAGGGGATTTCGGGCAGATACACAAAGAAAAAGAAGGGCAAAAGCCCCTCTTAAGCTATGTAATCCGCATAACCTGCGGTTGAAAAACAAGATTAACCTATCTTCTTCAGTTGCTCGGCCATCTGTGCCTGCACCTCCTGTGCAGCCTTGCGGGCGGCGTCGGCAAAGTCGGTGCCTTTACTTGCGTAGATGATGCCACGGCTGGAGTTCACGATCAAGCCGCATTCTTTCGTCATGCCATATTTGCAGACTTCTTCCAGCGAACCGCCCTGCGCGCCTACGCCGGGGACGAGGAGGAAGTGGTTGGGTACAACCTTGCGGATGTCCTCGAAAGCCTGTCCTTGCGTGGCGCCTACGACGTACATCATGCGGTCGTCGCCCGCCCAAGCCTGGCTCTTGCGGAGCACTTTCTCGAAGAGGCGCTCACCGTCGATGTCCATTGTCAGCTGGAAGTCGTGCGAGCCCTTGTTGCTGGTCAGCGCCAGGAGGATAACCCACTTGTCCTTGTAAGTCAGGAACGGTGTCACGCTGTCCTCGCCCATGTAGGGAGCCACGGTGACGGCATCGATGTCCATGTCCTCGAAGAAGGAGCGGGCATACATGGCGGAGGTATTGCCGATGTCTCCGCGCTTGGCGTCGGCGATGATGAACTGGTCGGGATAATTCTCGCGGATGTACTTCACGGTCTTTTCCAACGCCTGCCAGCCCTTCACGCCCAGGCATTCGTAGAAGGCGAGGTTGGGCTTATAGGCCACGCAGAGGTCGGCCGTAGCGTCGATGATGGCCTTGTTGAAGGCGAATACGGGTTCGGGACCGTCCAGCAGATGGTCGGGGATTTTCTTGATGTCTGTGTCCAGGCCGACGCAGAGGAAGCTCTGCTTGCGGCGGATGTTGTCGATGAGTTGTTGTTTGTTCATATCTTCTGTTTTATAAACTTGTGTTACAATTCGCTTTCTTTCAGCCGCTCGGCATTCTCCGCCACAATGAGGTGGTCGATGCAGTCCTGGATGTCGCCGTCCATGAAAGCGGCCAGATTATAGATGGTGTAGTTGATGCGATGGTCGGTGATGCGCCCTTGCGGATAGTTGTAGGTGCGAATCTTGGCCGAGCGGTCACCGGTGCTGACCATCGTCTTGCGCTTGGAGGCGATGTCGTCGATATACTTCTGGTGCTCCTTGTCGTAGATGAAGGTGCGCAGGCGGCTCAGGGCACGTTCCTTGTTCTTCGGCTGGTCGCGTGTCTCGGTGCACTCTATGAGGATTTCCTCCACCACGCCGGTGTTGGGGTTCTTCCAGTTGTAGCGCAGGCGCACGCCGCTCTCCACCTTGTTCACGTTCTGCCCGCCCGCGCCGCCGCTGCGGAAGGTGTCCCACTTTATCTCGCCCTCGTTTATCTCCACGTCGAAGGGCTCGGCCTCGGGCAGCACGGCCACCGATGCGGCCGAGGTGTGCA
>CALUFR010000053.1 GCA_944319875.1 uncultured Bacteroides sp. | reverse complement strand
TCCTTGAAACCGTGGAAAAATACCGTCCCGACTATATTGTAGTAAACAGCGGCGGTGCGGTGTTCCCCGAATTTTCCAAGACGGACGGCTGCATCATCCCCGACGAGCAGGAAGTGATGGCGATGCTCGACACGCTCCCCGCACACATCAAACTGATAGCCGTGCATATGGATGCCATAGACCATTGTCAGACCACTCGTGAAATCCTGCGTAACGAGGCGAGACACCGCAAGATTGACATGAACCGCCTGATTATCCCTGAGGACGGAGAAACAGTAGATTTATGAATGAAGGATTAAAAATAATCGGCATTATATCGAATAACATTTCAAGACACTGATAATCATATTCTTTTTGCATAAACTTTAATGAACATTTAAAAGAATTTAAAATGAAAGAGATTAAGAAAATGGCAACAGCCGAAAATTTCAGCGCTATAAGCGTTGGCAAACTGAGTGAACTGGATGACTATGTATTGGAATTGTCCCCTGAAGTAAAGATTCCGGGTAAGGTGTTCGGAGGAGCCGCACTTCAGGCAACAGGCAGCGAATTCTCGTTCCAAATGTTTCAGCCGGGAACAGAAACAGGATTCCTCCACACCCACAAGAACCACGAGGAACTTTATTTTTTCCTTTCGGGAAAAGGCGAGTTCCAAGTGGACGGACAAGTGTTCCCTGTTGAAGAAGGCAGCGTGGTACGTGTGTCTCCCGACGGAAAGCGCAGCGTGCGCAACAACGGGACAACTCCTCTCGTGATGCTCTGTGTGCAGTATCGGGGCGGCACGTTCACGGCAGAAGACGCCACTGATGGCGTGATTTTGAATGAGCCGGTGAAGTGGTGAAAAGAGCAATCAGTTGCCCTGCTCCATTTCTGACAGGAACCCGCTGATAGTCTGCCCCGTCATCTGCTTGAAGAAACGCATCAGGTGGTTTGGTTCGGAGAAGTGCAGCCGGAAGGCAATCTCCTTGACCGACAGACCGGAAAACAGCAGGTCATTTTTTACCTCCTGTAACAGACGTTGCTTCAGCAGATGCACGGCGGATAAACCGAATTCGCGCATCACCGCCTTGTTGAGCGATACGCGACTGATGCCCATCATCGTGGCATAGTCCGCCACGCGGTTTGTAGTGCAGATATTCTTTTCCAGCAGTTGCTTGTACTGGTACGCATAATTGTTCAAGGGCAATGTGAAAGGCAGGTTGAACAGCTGTGCATAATGGCGGTTAAGCAACAGCAGGAATTGGTAGAGGTAGGCGACAATCATGTGGTAGCTATCGGCAACGGGAGCGTGCAGTTCTTTCTTCATCCTACGGAGCAGGTCGAGCAAAGGCGCGGCATCCTTTCCGTCCATGTTGAAATACGGAGGATAATCATGCTGGTAGCAATAAAGCAGGCGGTACATGAAATACTTGTCGGAAAGGAAGTTGTTTACAAACTCTTCCTGAAAGACGAGGAACGTGTAGTTCAGCTTGTCCAAATCCACGTGCCACTCCTGAAGCTGGAAAGGCGAAATGATGAGCACCGTGCCGGGATGCAGTTCTATCCTCTCGCCAGCCAGAAACAGGTGCCCTTCCGCCTTATGGAAGAAATAGAACTCGAAGAAGTCGGTCTTGTACCGTTTGTCTGTATCAAACCAGCCGCGCTTTTCCGTGCTCTCCGCCGTGTTCAGCAGGAAGTCCACGCCGCACGAGCTTTTGGAGTATTTCAGCAAGGAAATATGCTCCGCCGTGTTGTTGTATATGCCGTAAGTGTCTTTGCGATTCATCATCTGTTGCTTTTATAAGACGCAAAAATAGCTTTCTTTTCGCGGGCAGCAAACAAATTGCTTTGCTTATATGAGACGAACGGGGATGAAGAGTGGCAGCACCCTTAACAGACAGCGTGCAAGACTTGACCTTTTCAGCAAAAATATTTGAGCCCCACAGCAATTATCGTTGTGGGGCTTTCGCCTTACCTTTGCATCGCAATAAGAAAGAGATGCGATGAAAAAGATCTTAGGAACAGACAACAGACTGACTTTGCATTTCCCGACAGGAAATGTGGAATGCCTTGACGGGACAGCTCCCGCATGGCAGGAGATAGTGGATAACGCCAACATCCAGATTGAAGGAGACGGCAACCAAGTGGACTTGCACTTTGGTTCGGAAGAAGAAGCGGTGGCTTTGCTGAAGAACATCGCCTTTAACATCCTGATTGTAGGCAACCACAATCAGATGAAAGTCGGCAAGTCGCTTGCACTGAGCTATTCGCCGGGATGGGGCGCGTTCGGCTTGCATTTGGTTATCGGTACGCCGTTCGACCATTGGATGGGTACTCCCCGTTCGGCAGACCATTGCCGGTTGGAGATAGGTGAGCATGTCATTGTGGTTGGTGCGATGATTTTCCTTTTGGAAGACGGTTCGCATATCACGATAGGGAACGATACGATGATTAGTTGGGGCATAGACATTTGGTGTACTGATTCTCACACCATAACGGATATGGATGGGAATCCGACCAATCATCCTAAGTTTATCGAGATTGGAGAGCATGTATGGATTGGCAAGAATGTAAAAATCGGCAAGAATGTCCGTATAGACAGCAATAATATCATCGGATGGGGAAGCACCGTTACAAGAAGTATAGAAGGACAATACCAATTGGCAGTCGGCACACCTGCACGAGTAGTCAAGAACAATGTCCGCTGGGACGGGCGCACCATTAAAGAATACATGAAAGGAACAGGACGATGGAACAACGACTGATTACTTTTCCCGATGGGCAGCAGGTCTGCCCGCTCGGCCAAGGCACATACCAGATGGGGTGCAGGCGCAGCGAGGAGATACAAGCCCTGCGCCGGGGCATCGAGTTGGGACTAACCTTGATAGACACCGCCGAAATGTACGGCACGGAAGACCTTGTGGGTGAAGCCGTGAAGAATTGCCGCGACAAGACGTTCATTGTCAGCAAAGTCCTGCCAAGCAATGCCAGTTATGAGGGGACGAAACGAGCCTGCGAGCGAAGCCTGCGACGGCTCGGCACGGATTACATTGACCTCTATCTGCTGCACTGGATAGGGCGTTATCCATTTTCCGAAACCATCCGCGCCTTGGTGGAATTGCAACAAGAGGGGAAGATACGGCAATGGGGGATGAGCAACCTCGATGTGGATGATATGGAACACATCCTGTCGCTGCCGCATGGCAAAGATTGCGCTGCCAATCAAGTGCTTTATAACCTGAAAGACCGTGGTATCGAGTACGACCTTATCCCGTGGAGCGAGCAGCATAATATTCCCGTCATGGCCTACACACCTTTGGGCGAAGGACGGTTGCGCAACCACAAGACATTGATGGAGATAGCCCGCAGACACAATGCCACTCCCACGCAAATCATGCTGGCATGGGTGATGCGTACACGAAATATCATCGCCATACCCAAGGCAAGTAGCATGGTACACGTGGAAGAGAATGTCCGTAGTCTTGACATCACTCTGACGGAAAAGGATCTGTGCGACATCGATAAGGCATTCCCAGCCCCCACGCACAAAATATATTTGGCAGGTTGGTAATTTATCCACTTACCACCCATTCGGATGTATCCTGTCCGTCGCGTTGATTGCTTTCTGCTTGGGTAAGAATGTCCTTCTCCCAGTTTCTTACCCAATATCAATTGCACACGGCGTGCGAGTTGTTGAAACATTCCCAAAAGTCTGTTTCAGAGATAGGCTATATCGTGGGATTTAATGACATTCCGCATTTTATCAGGGTATTTACAAAAGAAATGGGCGTTTCGCCGGGGAAGTATAAAAAGGGATAGCCGATGTTTCGCAAGGAAAGGCGCAGGCTTTTCCGGCTTAACTTCGGCAAGACAGGTTTCAATGACGGGAATATCGCCGATGGATTATCGGAAAAAAGTTCCAAACTTAGACGGTCATTCCATAGATTTTATGTAAGTTTGCGACACCAATAGCGATATTCATTTAAACCTTATAATATATATCATCATGGCATTGAAATTTATAACAGCTGAAGAAGCTGCGGCTTACGTTCATCACAATGACAACGTGGGCTTCAGT
>CALUFR010000052.1 GCA_944319875.1 uncultured Bacteroides sp. | reverse complement strand
GCACATGGAAAAGAGGAGGTGTATATACATATCTGCGTGGGCTTCTTGCGTTGCTCGTTCGATTGGATTGGGCAATGCGAGAGCCTCAGGATGTGGAACGAGTGACGGTACAGATGCCCACGCTCTTCTTTATCAAAAACCCGAAAAAATGCCGAGTCAGGGGCTTCTGCAGGCGACGTGATTCTTATGAGAACAAAGATTAAGTTTATGTGGCTGTGCGTCCTGCTACTACTAACTGTAAACGAAGCAAAGGGACAGAATTCCTATTTTTGGGCTACAAATGAAGACGGAGTTGAAATTGATTATAGATTGCTTTCAGACGGCACAGCAGAAGCCCGTTACATTTACACTAGAGCTGAAGTCGTGAACATACCGTCAATCGCCAGAGGGTGTCTCGTAACCAGTGTCAATTTGGTAGGACATGATTTTATCACGTCATTGACCATACCTAACTCTGTAAAAAGAATCTCCTTGCGCTGTTACAATCTGAAAAATCTGGTAATTCCCAATTCTGTAGAAACCGTAGAAACTATCGCAAGCGACAGCATTACCACATTGGAATTTCCCAATTCCGTCACAAGCATAGGCTCCTTAGAGTGTCCTGCATTAAAACGAATACATCTGCCGGACAGTTCTTCGTGCGCCGGAATTTTTTCAACATATCGTTCGGAGAATATCAATGGCATTACACATGACGTGTTAAAAAACAACTCTTTGGAAGAAATCAGCATAGGTTCCTTAAACGACCTTAGATTATCCGACTTGTTCCCTCTGCCATCGGGACTAGGTTTCTCTATCACCAAATGGTGGAAGGCAAAACTTGTCAACGGCGGAATAGTTCCACAGACACTCAAGAAAGTTACCATCCGAAATCAAAGTTGCTTCGCAGACAGCGCATTGCTAAATACCGCAGGAATTGAGATAGACTTGTGCGGCAATCCCATCGAGTCCTTCGGCGAGTACTCATTCTACAATTCCGCGCTGAAAGAATTGGTATTCGTTGACACCGTGGAAGCCCTGCCACGTCTCACCACCGAGGCGCAAAAGGTCGTGGCACGCGGCGTGAAAAAGATCAAGCAAGGCACTTTTGAAAAGATGACCCGTCTCAAACATCTGGAACTTCCCGGACTGGAAAAGTTGGAACCGGACGTGTTCCAAGACTTGGATTCACTTGAGTATCTGGAAATCCCTCTACCCGGCCCGGGAACTTTGGCCAACGTGGGTGTCTTCGGCGATTTGTTCGGTCGTCGAAACACAGGAAACAAACGGGCCATCATGCAATATTTCGAAGACGGGGACACGGAAACCTATTACCTGCCGGTCTCGCTCAAGGACTTGGTGCTATCCGAAGGATGCGAGATGATTCCCTACGGCGGGCTGTCCAACTGCAACATGATTGAGCGGCTAACGCTTCCCACCACACTTTATATGGTAGGCGACAAGGCATTGTACGGATGCGCCCGTCTGCAGGACATCTATTGCAAGGGTGCAGACCCGGCTGTGGCTTACAGTGGTTCATTCGAAGGCCTGCGCACCAGCAGCTGTGTGCTTCACATCCCTTATAACACGGAAGACCTCTACCGCCGCAGCACGGGATGGAAAGATTTCTATTACTTTGAAGAAGAAGCACCGCTTTCGGTCAACGTAACCAAAACCATCGAAAACGGCGGAGTCATTTATGGCCTGAGAGAATATCAACTGGGCGATGAAGCCGAATTGCAGGCGGTCGCGCACTTTGGCTATGTATTCGAAGGGTGGATGGAAGACGGAAGACTACTCACTTCAGACGACACCTATCGTTTTACCGTCACAGAAAGCAGAAATCTTATAGCGGCATTCGTCCCGATAATGGATTATGGAGAGGTGGAGATTACATTCTCAGAAGGGAGTGCCACATTCGCTTATCTCCCCGTAGAACACGCCACCGAATATGTGGTGGACATTTATAGGGATGAAAGCATGACCGACCTGTTCCAAAGTGCTTCTTCAAGCACCATGCGCAGAACCGCCGAAGAACTGACGGTAAGCGGGCTGACCGAAGGGACACAATATTACTATAAACTGACAGCTTATTCCGAAACGGGGACAACGTTAGCACAGGCCATTGGCTCTTTCATCGCAGCCTCAGGCCTATCCGTCGGTGAGGTGATAAAAGAAACAAGTGCAGAAGAAACAGGACGCTATGACATCGGAGGCCAAAGGCATGACACCCCGTTCAAGGGACTGAATCTCATACGGATGAGTGACGGGGCTGTAAAAAAGATACTCATAAAATAATGTGAATATCCGCAATATCCCATCCAACTGCTCCATTTTGCAGGTGTTGCAAAACCAGCAAGAAGCGACAGCCCCACCTGAAAGGGGGCTGGCCGTAGGGGCTAAGGGGGCTGCCCAATAAAAAGAAAAGGAAATATTTGGCGGCACCGAATTTTTGCCCCATCTTTGCACCCGCAAAAGAAGAGACGTTTTGTAATCCTCATCGGAGGGCAACATGGAATGCCGGACAAGATGACTGGGTAAAACCAATCAGCTTGTCCGGCATTTCCGATTGCAGGCAACGACTTATAATATAATAGGTATATGAAGGAACTCGACTTGACGCAAGGAAGCGTACCCAAAGTGTTGCTGCGGTTCGCGCTGCCGTTCCTGCTGGCCAACCTGCTGCAGGCACTCTACGGCGGGGCGGACCTGTTCGTGGTGGGACTCTACGACGACGCGGCCAGCGTGGCGGGCGTGGCCATCGGTAGCCAGGTGATGCAGACCGTCACGGGCATCATCCTGGGACTGACCACAGGCACCACCATCCTCATCGCCATCGCCACAGGAGCGAAGGACGACCG
>CALUFR010000051.1 GCA_944319875.1 uncultured Bacteroides sp. | reverse complement strand
TATCGAAGCCGGTATCATTTCCTGCATCGTCGCCTTCATCCTGCTGATGGTATACGTGTGCTCCATGTACGGTTTCACAGCCGGTATGGTTGCCAATGGCGCCCTGCTGCTCAACTTCTTCTTCACTCTCGGTATCCTTTCTTCCTTCCAGGCCGCATTGACCATGTCCGGTATCGCCGGTTTGGTATTGTCATTAGGTATGGCGGTGGATGCCAACGTGTTGATTTTCGAACGTACCAAGGAAGAGCTTCGTTTGGGCAAGAAAGTGAAAGACGCCTTGAAAGACGGTTACTCCAACGCTTTCTCCGCCATCTTCGACTCCAACTTTACGTCTATCATCACCGGTGTCATTCTGTTCTACTTCGGTACAGGACCTATCCGCGGATTTGCCACGACATTGATTATCGGTATCGCTATTTCGTTCTTTACCGCTGTGTTTATGACCCGTCTCGTATTCGAACACTACATGAACAAAGACAAGTGGTTGAACCTTACGTTTGAGACCCGTCTGTCTAAAGGCGTACTGCAAGATACGAAATACAACTTCATGAAGCATAACAAGACATGGCTCTCTTCCGGATTGATTATTGTGCTTATTTGCGTGGGCTTCCTGGCCATCCGCGGTTTAAGCCAAAGCATTGACTTTACCGGTGGTCGCAACTACCAGGTGCGCTTTGAGCAGTCCATCGAGCCCGAGCAAGTGCGTGAGCTCATGGAAGGTCAGTTTGAAGATGCCAACGTGACGGTTATTGCCATCGGTACTGACGGCAAGACAGTCCGCATCAGCACCAACTACCGCATCAACGAAGAAGGCAGCAATGTAGACTCCGAAATCGAGGCCAAGTTGTATGAGGTATTGAAACCGCTGCTTACGAAGAACATCTCGCTGGAAACCTTCATCGACCGTGACAACCACACGGGCGGCAGCATTATCAGTTCGCAGAAGGTAGGTCCGAGCATAGCCGACGACCTGAAAGTATCAGCCGTATGGGCTGTTATCTTTGCCGTACTGGGCATCGGTCTCTACATTCTCTTCCGCTTCCGCAACATTGCTTATAGTGTGGGTTCCATTGCCGCATTGACGTTTGACACCATTCTGATATTGGGCGTTTACTCCATGTTCTGGAACATACTTCCGTTCTCTATGGAGATTGACCAGACCTTTATCGGTGCCATCCTGACTGCCATCGGTTACTCCATCAACGATAAGGTGGTTATTTTTGACCGCGTGCGTGAATACTTCCACCTCTTTCCTAAGCGCAGTACATTCCAGTTGTTCAACGACTCATTGAACTCTACGCTGACCCGTACATTGTTCACCGGATCGTCTACACTGATTGTGTTGGTTGTCATCTTCATCTTGGGCGGTGAGAGCATCCGCAGCTTCTCGTTCGCCATGATTTTGGGTGTCGTATTCGGAACGTTCTCGTCCTTGTTCATCGCTTCGCCCATTGCTTACAAGATGATCAAGAAGAACAACATGACACCGGAAGAGACAAAGAAGTAAACAGTTATTTCCAAATGTCAACATAAACGGGGATGCTCTTTTACAGGGCATCCCCGTTTTTTTTCATCCGAACAGAAGCGTGAAACAGGAGCCTTGCCCCACGGTAGACTGCACTGTAATGTTCCCCCCGTGACGGTTCATGACTTGTTTGCACAAGCTCAGGCCGATGCCCTGTCCGCCGGATTTAGTGGTAAAGAAAGGAACAAAGACCTTATCCAGCACCACAGGTAAAATTCCTTCCCCGTTGTCGCTCACCGTAATGCGGCATTGCCATGACTGTGCAGGCAGCACTTTCACTTCGATGCAAGGTTCAGCGGTCTTGGCACAAGCCTCACGCGCGTTCTTTATCAGATTGATAAGCACCTGTTCTATCTGCGTACGGTCTATCTGCAAGGTGCGGTCTTCAGCCGGAAGTTCGATGTGGATGTAGTCTTCGGGGAAAAGCTTACGCAGGTCCAGCAACAACTCGGAAAGCGATACCGGACGACGCACAGGAGCAGGCAGACGGGTCAGCTTACGGTAATTCTCTACAAACTCCAGCAAACCCTTACTCCGCCGGTGAATAGTCTGCATACCCTGGCGCATCAGGCTATAGCTACGTTCGTCCACTTCGCGTTCGCACAACGTCTCGGACAGGGAGATAATAGGTGTCAGTGAATTCATGATCTCGTGC
This sequence comes from uncultured Bacteroides sp., assembly GCA_944319875.1. Classification (GTDB taxonomy): domain Bacteria; phylum Bacteroidota; class Bacteroidia; order Bacteroidales; family Bacteroidaceae; genus Bacteroides. Next base: position 34,343 of record CALUFR010000051.1, on the reverse strand, counting down.
GTCAGCACACGGATCAGTTTCTGCCAGGCAACCATCTCGTTGTGCTCCAGCACGTGCGTGCGGAAGTTTCGCATGGCCTCGGACAGCTCACCCACCATCTGCTCCATCGAACGGTTGCGATAGGGCGAGCGAAAAGAAAGCATCATGTCATCGAAGCGCAAGCTTTCGGCCAGATGGCGCATCATGCGTATCTGCACCATCTGCATGCGGTAAAGATTAAAACCCGCGGCCATCAGGGCGATAAACACCATCAGAGCACTGAACCACAATTCCTTAACAACCAACAGGTAGACTCCCACCGCCAGCAGAGCGATGGCAAGAATATGAAGGGTGACAATGAGTGAATAACGTCTCATAAACCTAACTTTTCAATTTTCCGATACAAGGCAAACCGTGTAATACCCAGGTATTCGGCCGCCTTAGTCATGTTTCCCTCACTCAGCCGCATGGCACGCTCCACCGCCTGCCGCTCCAGCTGCTCCAAGTTGAGCACCTCTTTTTCCTCCTTAAGCGGACGGGCAGCGGGAGGCGTCGTTTGGAATACGAAATTTTCCGGGCGAAGCAAAGAGCCATCTCCCAAAATGACGGCCCGTTCCATCGTGTGTTGCAGCTCGCGCACGTTGCCCGGCCAAGCATACTTCAGCAACTTGTTCTTGGCTTCGCGCGTCAGACCGCGCATCTCCTTCTGATACTTCCGCGCATAGCGTTGCAGGAAGTGGTCGGCCAGCAGCAGGATGTCATTGCCCCGCTCGCGAAGGGGCGGTATATGCAGTTCGATGGTGTTGATGCGGTAGAGCAAGTCCTGGCGGAAGCGTTCTTCCTCCACCATCCGCCGGATGTCGGCATTGGTGGCGCAGATCAGCCTCACGTCAATAGGAGTACTCTGCGTACTTCCCAACCTGCTGATCTGCCGTTTTTCGATGGCGGTAAGCAGTTTGGCCTGCATGGGCAGAGAGAGGTTGCCTATCTCGTCAAGAAACAGCGTGCCGCCCGTTGCCACTTCCATGCGTCCTGCCTTGGCCTTGCGGGCATCGGTGAAAGCACCTTTTTCATAGCCGAAAAGTTCGCTTTCAAACAGCTGCTCGGGTATGCTTCCCAGGTCGATGGTAACGAAAGGCTTTCCCGAACGGGGCGAATTACGGTAAAGCAGACGGGCAACGACATCCTTTCCCGTGCCGTTCTCGCCCAAGATAAGGATGTTGGCATCCGTGTCACGTAGTTTCTCCACCGTATCAAAGACGGCACGCATGGCGTCGGACTCACCGATGATGCGCTCGTCCGCGTTGCCGCCACTCAGGGCTTCCACCTGCTCTTTCAGCAGGTTCACTTCGCACTGCGAACGGCGCAGCTTCATGCCCGAGGATAGCGTGGCCAGCAGCTTTTCCTTCTCCCACGGCTTAGGAATGAAGTCTGTAGCTCCCGCCTTGATGGCCCGCACGGCCTTGTCGGTGTCCGAATAGGCGGTCATGAAAATAACCACCGCCTGCGGGTCGATGCGCAGGATTTGTTTCAGACAGTCAAATCCTTCCTGTCCGCTCACCACGTCGCGGCTGAAGTTCATGTCCAGCAGCACGATGTCGGGTTGGAAAGTTGTCATGAAGTATTCCAGTCTCTCGGGGCCGGTGCTGACCTTTATCTTCTCGGAATAAGGTTCGAGCAGCAGGTTGAGGGCAAAGAGCACGTCTTCGTTGTCATCTACAATCAATATTTTACCAAGTTTCTCCATAAGCATGATGTACTGTGTGTCGGGACAAAGATACGCATAATATCCGTGTACTGTATGTGCGCTTCCGCACTATTTTTGTGCGGTAGTGCACACCGGTTTTCCATCAGTCGGTTCACTTAAACACTGTAAAACAAGGACTTATCAATTTGGCACGGATTTTGATATTTTATTTTAAAAACAAAGAAGAAACTATGTACAAACGTATCCTTTTACTGATAGCGGCCGCTTGCTGCCTGAAGCCGGTCGTTTCTGCCCAGGAAGTCATAGAGCTGACCTTGCAGCAGACCATCCAGCATGCGCAGAAACAATCGCCCGACGCACAGAGCGCCCGCCACAGCTTCCGTTCCTCTTACTGGAACTACCGCTACTACCGCGCCAACTACCTGCCCAACCTGACGCTGACGTCCAATCCTTACCTGGACCGCGCCATCAACAAAGTGACCATGGGCGATGGAAGCGTGAAATTCGTAGAGCAAAACCTGCTTGCCACTGACCTCACGCTGAGCCTGACGCAAAACGTGCCCTGGACGGGCGGTACCTTCTTCGTGGAGACATCGGCCCAACGCCTTGACCTCTTCAGCGACAATAGCCATTCCTACCAGACATCCCCTGTGAACATCGGCTATCGCCAGTCACTCTTCGGCTACAACTCGCTGAAGTGGGACCGCCGCATCGAGCCCGTGCGCTATCGCGAGGCACGCAAGCGATATGTCGAAACCCTGGAGCTGGTGGCCGCCGCCGCAACAGAAAAGTTCTTCGCCCTGGCCACGGCACAGAGCAACTACGAGATAGCCTGCACCAACTACGCCAACGCCGACACCTTATATATATATGCACGCGGTCGTTACGACATCGGCACCATCAGCGAGAACGAGATGTTGCAACTCGAGATAAACAAGCTCACCGAGGAGACCAACCGCATGAATGCCCGCATCGAAATGGATAACGCCATGCAGGAGCTCCGCTCATACTTGGGCATCCAGCAAGACGTGGAGCTGAAGGTGCGCATCGAGGACTTCGTGCCCGACCTTCACATCGACCTCGGCGAGGCCTTGATGCTCGCCTCTCAGAACAGTCCCGACATCGAGAACATGCAGCGCCGGAAGATAGAGAGCGAGAGCGCCGTGGCCCAAGCCCGTGCCAACGCCGGACTGAAGGCCGACATCTACCTGCGCTTCGGCCTGACGCAGACGGCCGACCGCTGGAAAAACGCCTGGCGCGACCCCATGGACCAGCAGTACGTCAGTCTCGGCATCTCACTGCCCATCCTCGACTGGGGACGAGGCAAGGGACAGGTGCGGGTGGCCAAGAGCAACCGCGACCTGGTGCATACCCAGGTGGAACAGGACAAGACCGACTTCGACCTGAACATCCGCAAGCTGGTGAAGCAGTTCAACCTGCAAGCCCAGCGCGTACACATCGCCGCCCGCACTGACACCACCGCCCAACGCCGCGCTGAAGTGGCCCGCCGCCTCTATCTGTTGGGGCAGTCCACCGTGCTCGACCTCAACGCCTCCATCACCGAGAAGGATGCCGCCCGCCGCAGCTACGTGACGGCCCTCTACGACTATTGGAGCCTGTACTACACCCTGCGCAGCCTCACGCTCTACGACTTCGGGCAGGGACGCCCGCTGGAAGAAGACCTGGAGAGATTAATCAAAGAATAATCAGCTAACAATCTACATATTATGGATATCAAACTCGAAAAGAAACCCTGGTACATCCGTTACCGTTACTACCTGGCAGGCGGAGTAGTCTTTGCCGCCTTCCTGATCTACGTCATCATCCTCTCGGCCGGACCGCGCAAGCTGCGCATCGACTCCGAGAGCCTGCAGATGGCCGAAGTGAAAAACGACAAGTTCATGGAGTACGTCGACGTCGAAGGACTCGTGCAACCCATCCTCACCATCAAGGTCAACGCCCGCGAGGCGGGCAGCGTGCAGCGCATCGTGGGCGAGGAAGGAAACATGATGAAGACGTGCGACACCATCCTCGTGCTGGAGAACGTCGACCTGCTACGCACCATCGAGGACCAGCGCGACGAATGGGAGAAACAACTCATCACCTATCGCGAGAAGGAAATCGAAATGGAGCAGCAGAGCCTCACCCTGCAACAGCAGGCCCTGCAGACCGACTACGAACTGGAGAAGCTTCGCAAGAACTTCGAGCTGGAGCAGGAAGAATTCCGCATGGGCATCAAGAGCAAGGCCCAGCTCCAGGTGTCCGAGGATGAATACCGCTACAAGGAGAAAACAGCCCGCCTGCAACGGCAAAGCCTGCGTCACGACTCCGCCGTCTCCATCATCCGCCGCGACCTGCTGCTGAACGACCGCGACCGCGAGCAAAAGAAGTACGAACGTGCGCGCCGGCGACTGGACGATCTCGTGGTGCGCGCGCCCATCAGCGGACAACTCAGCTTCGTAGGCGTGACGCCCGGCCAGCAGGTACAGTCGGGCGAGAGCATCGGCGAAATCAAGGTGCTCGACCAGTTCAAGGTACACACCTCGCTCAGCGAATACTACATCGACCGCATCACCACCGGCCTGCCCGCCACCATCCTCTATCAGGGCAAGCGCTATCCGCTGAAGATTACCAAGGTGGTGCCCGAAGTAAAGGAGCGCATGTTCGACGTAGACCTCGTCTTCACCGCCGACATGCCCGACAACGTCCGTGTGGGCAAGAGCTTCCGCGTACAGATCGAGCTGGGGCAGCCCGAGGATGCCCTCGTCATCCCCCGCGGCAATTTCTACCAGGCGACGGGCGGACAGTGGATTTACAAGCTGAACAAGGACAAGACGCGTGCCGTGCGCGTGCCTCTCACCATCGGCCGACAGAACCCGCAACAATATGAAGTGACCGACGGCCTGCAACCCGGCGACTGGGTCATCACCACCGGCTATGACAGCTTTGGCGATGCCGAGGAACTGGTCCTATAGCCGGAAGGCTGCAAACGGTTCTTTAGGTTGCTTTACCCCCTTTAAAGCATTACTTTAACCTGCTTAAAGCAATACTTTAACACCGTTAAAGTGACACTTTATCCCTATTAAAGCAGTACTTTATTTCTTGTAAAGCAAAAATAAAGTGCGAAGCGACTATCAGACAGAAAGTTAGAAAGAGAAGAAAAGAATAAGTTAGAACGAAGAAAACAGATGATACGACACTACCTCACATTAGCCGTCAGAAACCTGCTGAAATATCGTACGCAGAACCTCATTTCCATCGTCGGACTGGGCGTGTGCATGCTTTGCTTCGCCCTCTGCCTGTATTGCAGCCGGTTCATCTTGAGCATAGACCGCTGCTTTGACAACCGGGAGCGCATCGCTTCCGTCATCATGATGACCGACAATGGAAGGCCTTTCTCGGGCACGTCCGCCGCACTGCTTCCCCGCCTGCGCAACCAGCAGTGGGACGAGGTGGAGGCTTTCACCTACGTGGGCTTTCCCCGCGAGCGGGAGTTCAACGTGGAAGTGTCGCCGGGCGAACTCCTGCCTTTCGACCCCCTGAGGTGCATCGAGACGGACAGCTGCTTCCGCACCGTCTTCACGCCGCGGATAGTGGCCGGCTCGTGGGAGGCGGCTGCACACACACCGAATGCGGTGGTGATGATGCGCTCCATGGCCGAGCAAATCTACGGCAATGCGGCGGACGCCATCGGGCGGCAACTCGTCTCTACCCGCCGTACGGCCTACGCCCCGGCTTCCGTGCCCCACGATGACGGTACGGCCTACACCGTGCAGGCAGTCATGGAAGACCTGCCCGGCAACAACAGCCTGGACTTCCTGGGCAACTGCCGCCTGCTGCTCCTCAACGACAGCGAAGGGCTCATACAATGGCCGCGCAACAGCCAGACCACGGGAGGTAGCAGCTTCGCCCTTCTGCGCCCCGGCCTGAAACCCGCTGCCCTGGAAGCGGCCTTCCGCCGTGCCGACCAGGAATTCAGCATGGGCTATGAAACTTTTCCGGTGTGCGCCACGACGCTGGGCAAGGACGTTTGGGACTACTCCGGCGCACCCTACTTCGCCTACATCACGCTGACGCTTGGCGTGCTCATCCTCCTGGCGGGACTTATCAATTTCTTCCAGTTCCTCACCGGCTCTTTCCTGACCCGCACACGGGAGTACTGCCTGCGCATCGTGCTCGGAGGAGGCATGCGCCACTTAGTCGCCCAGCTCTTCACGCAGTGCGTGCTCGTGGTGCTAATAGCCTTCCTGATTACGTTCACCCTCATTGAGTGGCTGACGCCCTACCTGCACATCACGCTGGCTCAATACACGCTTACGATAGACCCCGGCACACTGATGGCACAGTGCGGCGAATACCTGCTGTACGTCTTTGTGCTCTGTCTCATGGTGAGCGTGGCCACCGTGGCTTCCGCCCGCCGCACCAACCTGCTGGAAGGTATCCGCGGCAACCGGTCGGGCAGGGGCAGACACCGCCTGCGCAACGTCTCGCTGGGCATCCAATACTTCATCTGCTGGGTGTTCGTGACCTTGGCCGCCGCCCTCTTCCTGCAATCGCGCGTCACGGCCTCGTCCATTTTCGATACCCTGACCCGCAGCGAGAAGGCGGACATCCTCAGCATCCCCCTGGATTATACCTTCATGCAGAATGCAGATAAAAAGGCACTCATCGCCCGCTTCAAGGAACATGCCGGGGTGGCGGACTGCATCTTGAGCGACATCGCCTATACGGGAGGCGCATCGGGCGGAGGTCTGTGGACTGCCCCACCGAAGGACGGTGAGCGGACTGACTTCAACTGCGACATCAACCGGGTGGAACCGGGTTTCTTCCGCTTCATGAACATGCCCGTGACCGAAGGCCGCCTGCCCCGCAATGGCGAAATGATGGCGGACGAGACGTTGCAGCGCGCCGTCATGGAAAAGACCGGCAAGAGTCTGGTGGGCACGATGCTCTACGACTACCGGGGCGGGCATGAGGTGACCGGCGTCTGCCGTGCGTTCACCACCCATATCTATCGCGCGACACAGGGTACGTGGTGGTACAACGGCTACATCTTCACCATCTCCGGATTTGATGACTATATCGGTCATTGCTACCTCAAGTGCCACGCCGGACAGCGGGACGAGGTGCGCGAACATGTGCTTCGTGTCCTCTCCGACGTCCTTCCGCACACTATCACGCCGCGGGTCACCACCATGATGGACGACCTGGAGGAGAGTGGCAGCACGGAGACAAAACTCAGGGGGCTTATCCTCTTCTTTGCGTTGGTATGCGTGGCGGTGACGCTCTTGGGAGTCTATGCCGCCATCACGCTCGATACGGATCGCCGGCGCAAGGAAGTCGCCATCCGCAAGGTCAACGGTGCAGGTCTGCGGCAGATTCTGTTGCTCTTCGCCCGCACTTACCTGTGGATGCTGGGCGTGACCGCCCTGCTGGCTTTCCCGCCGTTGGCCTTTGTGTTCCACTTGTGGAGCAGCAACTATTCGGTGTTCTTCAGCTACGGCGTACCCTTCTGGGCAGGCATCCTGCTCACCGTTGCCGCGGTCACGGCACTGACGGTCATCTTCCGCATCCTCCGTGTGGCGCGGGTCAACCCGGCGGAAACTATTAAGAGTGAATAATAACAAAATACAAAGAATATGATACTGCATTACTTGAAAATCGCCTGGCGTAACCTGCTGAAGTACCGCACGCAGACCGCTGTGAACATTGTGGGGCTTGCTGCGGGCTTTGCCTGCTTCGCCTTGTCCTTGGTTTGGATTCGTTACGAACTGACGTACGATCACTACCACACGGGGGCGGACCGTCTCTACTTGGCCTATCAAGTCAGTCAGACGGATGCCACGGGGTATGACCTTGAAGTAAAGAATGCAGTACCGTTGTTGCACGAGTTTTTTCCGGAAGTGGAGAGCGTATGCGGTATTAATTTGTATCGAAACAGTCAGGGACTTAACGTGCCGGGAGGGGAAGCTATAGGTGGTACACAGCTGTATGCGGATAGTGTCTTTATGCAGATGTTCGGCGTGCGGGTGCTGGCAGGCAATACGGACTTCCTGCACAATCGGGATAAGGTAGCGGTGACGGAGGAGTATGCCCGGCGGCTCTTTGGCACAACGGATGTAATCGGGAAGGAGGTGCAAAATCATTATGCCGGGCAGATGACTATCAGTGCCGTGCTTTCCTCCTTGCCTCATAGCAGTTTGGCTTTCGACTATTGTTGGGGAAATAGCAAGCGTGATGAAAAAAACGGCAACCCCATCCTTATCCGTCTGCGCCCCGATACGGACATTGATGCTTTTGCCCGTAAGGCTCAGGAGTATAAGGTGGTGCTGGACGGAAAAGATACATACCCCCTACGGGAGGTGCGCTGGTTACCGTTGACCCGCTTCCACTATTCCGATGTCAATGCCGATCAAAGTGTGCGTTTCAGCTACTTGGTGCTGTTTGCCGGGGTGGGATTGCTGATTATTCTCAGTTCGTTGCTCAATTACCTGGCGCTCTTCATTACCCGGATGCGCATCCGTGAGCGGGAAATCGAGCTTCGGCGGGTGAACGGTGCCTCGCGTTGGAGCCTGTTCGTACAGTTTGCCACGGAGTATGCGTTGCTCGTAGTGGCGGCGGGATTGGTAGGGATGACGTTGGTCGAGTTGGTGTGGCCCGCTTTCCGGCAGGTGTCGGGAGTCGGTGGGGGCGTGTATGAAGAAGCCTTCCTCTACTTCTTAGGCGTGTTGGTACTTTCGTTGTTGATGCTACTCCCTTTCGTGTTGCGCATCCGGTATCGGGCGATGGAGCGCGACCGCTTCCGTCCCATCAGCATCGGCGTGCAGATAGCCATGGGCGTGCTGTTCACCTTCGCTACTGTGGTGCTGATGAAGCAACTCTACTTCCTGCGTGACACGGATTTGGGTTGGGAGCGGAAGAACATTGCCGTGCTTCATTTATATCATATAGAAGATAAATATAATTACTTTGAAGTGTATCCTCGTTTGCGGGACGACATTGCCCGTTTGGCGTGCGTGGAGGAGGCGATAGACAACCATCTGCCCTTATTGAAAATGAGCATTTCCGGCAAGGAAAAGATTACTGATTGGGAAGGGCATCGTCCGGATGACGAACCATTGGAAGTGCTTAGGTTGTTTGAAAGCGGTGTCTTTACCAACTTTTATGGCATGACGCTGCTCCAAGGTCGTATGATGTCGCCTACCGACCAACAGTATGCCGCGCTTAACGAGACGGCGGCACGCCTGCTGAACCTTCGCCAGCCCGTAGGGACACATATCACCGTCCGGGACAAGCAGTTAGAAGTCATCGGCCTGCTGAAGGACTTCCATTACAGTGCACCCACCGTGCCCGTGCAGCCGATGCTGCTTGTGGGCGAAGAAGGCTTGGGCTTCATGGCCGATTTACGGGCATTTGGGATGACTCAATCGCACAACAGTTGCATCCTTATCAAATACACAGGTACTTTTGCGGACTTGCGGGAAGACATCAAGCCATTGTCGGAAAAACACGGCATCCTGCAATACGAATTGGTGCGCACAGAAGACCTCTATCAGGAGTATCTGAAATCTGAAACGATGCTTCTCGGCTTGTTAGGCTTGGTCTCCGTAGTGTGCATCGTGGTTTCCGCTTTCGGCATCTTCTCCATGGTGACGCTGAGTTGTGAGCGCCGGCGCAAGGAGATAGCCATCCGTAAGGTGAACGGGGCAAGGGCGGGGGACATCCTCCGACTCTTTGCCCATGAATACTTGAGCTTGTTGGTCACGGCGTGCGTGGTGGCTTTTCCCGTGGGCTACGTACTGATGAGACGTTGGCTGGAGAGCTATGTGGAGCAAACGCCCATCTCCGCTTGGATATATATCGTAATCTTTGCGGGTATGGCGTTGCTAATAGCCTTGTGCATCGGATGGCGTGTGTGGCGTGCGGCAAACGAAAATCCCGCCGAAGTGGTGAAGAATGAGTGAGAAATATAAGTAAAATAGACAAGAACTGACGTATGAAAACATTTACCTACGCCCTGCGCCACCTGATACGCGCTCGGGCTTATACGGTTATTAATCTCTTGGGCCTGGCTCTCAGTTTGGCTTGCTGCATCGTGCTGATGCGCTACATCCATCGGGAACTGACGGTGGATACGCATTGCGTGGATAGGGACCGGACCGTATTAGCTTTGCTGGATATGGGTGGGAACGTATATCCCGCAGACCTGAAATCAGATTGGGTACATCCCGATACAACCTACATTCCCGATGACCGGATTGTGGACGAGGTGCGTTTCGTTCTGTTACAGAATGATAACGTACTTCGCGGAGAGCATAGCTTCAAACTGAACGTGATGCCGGCTGATTCCACTTTCCTGCATTTCTTCCATTATCGGTTGGTGGAAGGCGAATATGACTTGTCGGATCCCGATGCCGCTATCCTGACTCGCCGGTGTGCCCGCCGGCTGTTCGGGAATGAAAGCCCCATCGGGCAGGTACTGATGTATGCCGGAGAGTCGGTCACCGTGCGGGGTGTGGTGGACGAGCCGGATTGTAAGGCCACGTATCATTGGGATATGCTGGTGAACTACGGGTTGAAGAAGAGGTGGCAACGCGCGTCTTGTCGCTTGATGCGGGTGCTTCCTTCTGTAGACTTAGAAGCCGTCAATGCACAAAGCAACGTGTACAGAACTTTTGAAAATGAGAATGTGATACTGGCCGGAACCAAAGAGGCGGTGCGTTACCACTTTATTACTCAGCGGCAACTCTACTTCGACCAGACTATCACGGATGATGATTGTGTTGACATCCTGCATCGGGGCAATGCGGGCTACGTGCGCCTGCTGTGCGGAGTAGTGGCGTTGTTGCTCTTAGTGGGAGTGCTCAACTTTGTCAATCTCTATATGGTGATGCTGATGAAACGTTCGAGGGAGTATGGTGTGAAGAAGGTGTTCGGTCTGCAAGGCTTCCATCTGTTCAGTCAGATTTATGCGGAGAACCTGTTGCTGTGCGTTTCGGCACTCTTGGTGGCATGGTTTGGGGTCGAACTGATGCAGCCGGTGTTCAACCGTTTTGTGGGCGACGCCATCGGCTATTCCGCTTTCGACGGATGGATGTCCTTAGTGTTCCTGCTTCTCTTCCCCTTGCTTACCTCGGTCTATCCTTTCATCCGTTACCAGTATCGCCCGCCCATGGTGTCGATTCGGGTGGCGGGCACTACCCGCCAATCGGTAGGCATCCGCATGGCGTTCCTGTTTGTACAATATGTCGTGACCCTGCTGCTCATCATGCTTTCCCTTTATTTTGTGCGCCATCTGCGGTTGATGCTCGACACGCCTCCCGGCTTCCGGGTGGAAGGCGTGATGGAAGCTAACCTCATCCACGAAGACTCACAACGGCTTTACGATAATGAGGCGGCCAATAAAGCCCGCCGTTCCCGCGCGCAACGCATTCGTCAGCGGCTGGAGGAATGCCCTTACGTGGACCAATGTCTTTTCACACACAGTACGCCGCTGACGAATGGCGGTATAAATCCGTTGCTTAATGACAAGGGGCAGGAAGCGGTGATACAAATGGATTACGTCAGTCCCGATTACTTCCGCTTCTACGACATCCCTTTGTCGGAAGGTAGCTTGGAGGAACTGGAGAAGAGTAGTGGCGAACAGATGGTGCTGAACCGTGCCGCCATGGATGCCTTCGGCTATAAGAGCAAGGAAGCAGCCTTCGTGCGAAGCGAAAGTCCGTTGTGGATATCGGTGAAGTCCGATGGGGAGGTTGTGAAGGGCGGAACAAAGCTGATGCCCGTGGTGGCAGTGGCTGACAACTTCTATGCTGGCCGTGTCTCCGAAGGTATCAAGCCCATGGCATGGGTGGTGCGCAACGGTGGCGGAGGCGAGCGGGTGATGCTCAGTGTCAAACCCGGTAAAACGAAGGAACTCTTCGACTACCTGCGCAGCGTGTTGCAGGACGTCTACCACACGGACGAATTCACCTATACATGGCTGAAGGACGATGTGGAAGCTCTTTATGAGAACGACCGCCGCATTGTGGCCGTCTACTCCGTCTTTGCCTTGATAGCCATCGTGGTTTCCGCCTTGGGTTTGCTTGGCATCTCGTTGTTCGACATCCGCCAGCGTTACCGGGAGATAGGCATCCGCAAGGTGAACGGGGCGCAGCTTCGTGACCTCATCCCGTTGCTTTCGCACAAATATGCCGTAGTGCTGGGCTTGGCGTTCGTGGTGTCGGTGCCCGTGGCGTACTATATAATATATGTATATACGGCGGACTTTGTGGTGAAAGCTCCCGTAGGCGTGGGCATCTTCCTCGTGGCGTTGCTGGTGGTAATAGCCGTTTCCTTCGGCACGTTGTGGGGACAAGTGCGCAAGGCGGCACGTGTCAATCCAGCGGAAACGATAAAGAGTGAATAATAACAACAAAATACAAAGACTATGATACTGCATTACCTAAAAGTCGCCTGGCGCAACCTGCTGAAATACCGCACACAGAGCATCGTCAGCATCTTAGGACTGGCCGTGGGTCTGGCCTGTTTTGCCCTTTCGGCCTTCTGGATGCACTACGAGATGACCTACGATACTTTCCATCGTGATGCCGACCGCCTCTACCTGGTCGGGGTGAACAACGTCAGCTTCGGAAGATCCGCCTCAAGCTACACGCCCTACGCACTGGGACATTACCTGAAAGAGCATTACTCGGAAATCGAGGACTACTGCCAATTCGAGACAAGTGTCCTCTTTGTCCAGAAAGACAACCGGATGCTGGAGCTGCCCGTGCTTACGCCCGACACCACCGCCTTGCGCATGCTGGACATCCGAACGCTGGACGGTGACGAGAGTTACCTCCGCTCCTGCGGCACGGCAGACGACCGCATCGCCATTACCGAAAAGACCGCGCGCCTGCTGTTCGGCACGACGGACGTCATCGGCAGAAGCGTGACCAATGCCAACCGGAACAAGGAGTACACCATCGCCTCCGTGGTGAGCGACTGGGGAGTACACACGAATTTCCCCTACGCTTTCCTGACCGCCGGTAAAATGCAGGAAGGATGGGATGACTACTGGTATCGCACCCTGATTAAGGTGAGACCGGGCACGGACGCCGCTCAATTGTTGGAGAAGATGAACGCTCACTTTCCCGAAGAACTGACCAAAAGCAAGTATCGCGCACGCACGGGGCTGACGCGCTTCTATCTGGAGCCGCTGACCGGCCTGCGCGCCACGGAAGGCTTCATCAACAAAAACAACCAGACGGTGCAGTTCCGCTACATCACCTGGTTTGCCGCTGTGGGTGTGCTCATCATCGCCTGCGCTTTCCTCAATTACCTGACCATCTATGCCGACCGTTTCCGCACGCGGCGGAAAGAAATGGCCTTACGGCAGATTTGCGGAGCCGGCCTACGCTCGCTGGTGGCTCTGCTATGCACCGATTTCCTGCTGACCGTGCTGGCCGCCTTAGTGGTGGGCATGGTGTTGGTGGAGGTTTTGATGCCGGCCTTCCTCCGGTATTCCTTGATTCAGGATGCCGACTTTTCGCTCTACCGCTCGGCATTGCTCTACATCACGTGTGTCTCGGCCGTCATGATGGCGGTGGTCGCCCTGTCGGTATGGTTCTTCCAGAAGCGGTCACTGCACGGACATATCCATGCGGGAAACACTCCTTCGGGCACGGCCTGGCGCAAGGGGAGCGTTGTCCTCCAGTTGACGGTCTGCCTGGCCTTCATCTTCTGCACGGTGGTCATGCAGATGCAATTGCACCATTTGCGTAGTGTGGACACGGGCATGGATTACCGCGGACGGGCGGCCGTCAGCATCTGGATGGGTGTGGACATGAACGTATGGGCCGAGAAGATTAAAGCCCTGCCGATGGTGACGGAGGTAGTGCGTCCGGTTTACTGGCCGCTGCTGGGCATAGGAGCCAGCACGTCCTCCTTGATAGACGGATGGACGGGAAAGGAAGACCGGCTGGAGCAACCGCTGACCATTGACGAGGTATTGGCGGGCGAAGAGTTTTTCCGCTTTTATGATATGAAACTCCTGGCAGGCGAGTGGGTGTCGGCCAAGTCGGACTACCGCCAGGTGAACATCATGGAGAGCACGGCCCGCCGCATGGGCTGGACTCCCGAGGAGGCGGTGGGCAAGCAGCTCTTCTTCGTCAACCGTGAAGTAAAGCCGATGACCGTCATCGGCGTGGTAAAGGACTGTGCCTACAAGTCGCCTACCGCCGAGCTGCCCAATACGGCATTTGTCAACACCGACCGGATGGAGTGGATGCATCCCCGTTGCTTTGTCCTCTTCAAGTACCGGCCCGGTACGTGGGACGAATGCCGCCGGCGCATCGAGGAGATGCAACGGGCTGAACTGCCCGACCGCAAGCTCTTCCTCTTCAGCGAGGAAGAACGCTACAACGACTACCTGAAGTCGGAAGACGCCCTGTCGTCACTACTCGGTTTCTCATCGGCGGTGTGTGTATTCATCTCCATCTTAGGCATCTACTCGCTGGTGACGCTTGCCTGCGAACGCCGCCGCAAGGAGATAGCCATTCGCAAGGTGAACGGCGCCGGGGTGAAGGACATCCTTGCCATGTTCTTCCGCGAATACGCCTTGTTGCTGGTTGTTTCCGCACTGATTGCCTTCCCGGCCGCCTGGTGGGCGATGAAGCGATGGATTGAGAATTACAACCGCCAGGTGGAAATCGGCATTCTCCCGTTTCTGCTTATCTTCGTGGGCGTGACCTGTTGTGTGGTTCTCTGCATCGGTCACCGCATCTGGAAAACGGCAAATGAGAATCCGGCGGAGGTGGTGAAGAGGGAATAAACGACATTGCCCCATCCCTCTCTCAAGGAACCGGGAGACGCGAATGAGGGGATGCGTTGCTTTACCGTAGTTAAAGTACTGCTTTAGTTCGCTTAAAGCATCGCTTTAGTCCAGTTAAAGCATTGCTTTAGTCCAGTTAAAGTGTTGCTTTAGTCCAATTAAAGTAGTACTTTAAAAACGATAAAGTAGAAATAAAGTGAAAAGTTGCTGATATGCAGATTGTTATAGATGTTTTATGATACTGAATGTAACTTTGAAAATGATTGTCCGGAGCTGGTGGAGGAACAAAGTATTCTTCCTCGTTTCGGTGGTGAGCCTTGCTTTGGGGCTGGCTTGTACCAACTTGTTGGTGACTTATTTTGTGCATGAACAAGGGGTGGAAGCGGGAAATGACGCCCGTAGCCGTATCTTTTTCCTGCGACAGGACGACCCGATGAACGAAGGCAGACGGGTAGCATATGCCCAGGCACCGATACCCGCAAGGCTGAAGGCTGACTATGCGGAGGTGGAGGAATACCTGCGGATGTCGGAACTGCCTGTGTCCGCCTGCAAGGTAGACGGGCTGGAAGTGCTGGGCGAAATGTTGCTGCTTGCGGCGGATTCGTCATTGACCCGCTTCTTCGACTATCAAGTGGCGGAAGGCAACTTGGAGCGGGCGTTGCGCGAGCCGGACAAAGTGGCGTTGAGTGCCGCTTGTGCCCGTCGTTTGTTTGGCGAACGGGAAGCTTTGGGGCAAAGGATAGAAGTGCAGGCCGAAGGAGGCAAGATGACAAGTTACGAGGTGGTTGCGGTGTTGCGCGAACGGGTGCAATCGTTGTTGCGTTTCGATATGCTGACGGCTGTGGGTAGTAATTTCTTTGGCGGCGTCACTTTGCTGAAGCTCACTCCCGGTGCGGATGCCGCCCGTTTAGCGGATAAGATTCGTGCCGACAAAGTACCTGCGATATTGGAAAACTCGATGTATTACCTTGATTCGATAGAGGATGTATGCTTCACCACGCCTGCTGACGACGCCCAACAACCGTTGGCGTTTATCAGCCAAACCCCTGTGCAGACGCTTTACATCAGCTTGCTGGCGGCGGTGCTCATCCTTGTCATAGCCTGCTGTAATTACACCAATATGAGCCTGAGCCGCTTGTTGCAGCAACTCCGCATGATACACGTGGAGAAGCTGACGGGCAACACCCTGCGGGGCATCCGTCTGCAACTCTTTGGCGACGCTTTCCTGACGGTGCTCATCGCCTTTCTGCTCTCCCTGCTGATGATTAATGATGTCCTGTCCGTGTTCAACGGGCTGCTGGACGCGCGGCTCACGTTCGGCTTCTTCTTCAGCGGGCGGATGTTGCCTTGGTTGCTTGCCTTTGTGTTGCTGATGTCGGTGGTGCCCGCCTGGTACATCAGTTTCCGTCTTTCCCGCCTGTCGCTCAGTGAGTATCGGGTGCAATACGGCGGACGGGGCAAGCGTCGGTTCATTGCTGTGCTGGTGACGGTGCAGTTCGCCATCTCCATCGGTCTGCTTTTCGCCACCCTGGCGGCTATGGGACAGTTGCGTCTGACGGAGGCGGAGGCCAATCGTTATGCGGATTGCATAGAGATAGGCGATATGTTCAGCCCGCCTGCCTCCCCGCTGAAGGCGGCGTTGGAGCAACGGGTGCAGGGCATTGAGTCCGTGACGCTCACCGTGGGCAGCGTGATGCACGCTTGGATACGTGAACTGTCAATCCGCATGCCCGATGGTTCGGAGCGGCGCACGTACCTTTTGCAGTTTGCGGGCGACACCACGTTTGTCCATACGTTGGGCATCAGGCAGGTGAGCGGTGAAAGCCCTGCGCGCTTGGTGGACAGATACGCCCATCCGGTGCTGGTGAACGAAAGTTTTGTCCGCACGTTGGTTCCTGCGGGCACCGAGCCCGTCGGCTTGCCGTTGCGTCGGTTTGATGGGTTAGCCGATGATAGTTTGGCGGTCATCGGGGGTGTGGTGGAAGATTTCCCGGTCAATTCGCTGGAAGAAGCGGTGACACCCGCCACCCTTGTTGTCGCTCCTTATTCCCACTTGGAGAAGGCACGTTGGCTGCTTATCCGTTTCCGTCCGGACATGAAGGCCGAGGCGTTGCGTCAGGTAGAGGCCGTGTGGAAGGAACTGAACCCCGGGCAGTCTTTCACTTACGTAGATATGCACCGCGTGTTCATGGAGCGCAATGCCAAGGTATTGTCACTCTCCCGCCTCTTGACGTTCTATGCCTTGGTAGGTCTGTTGCTGACGGCATTCGGCCTGTTCGGCATCGCCTGGTATGCCGTCCGCCAGCGGGTGCGCGAAATCGGCATCCGCAAGGTGCATGGCGCTACGTCCCGACAAATCCTTTGGTTGCTTGCCAAGCCCTTCTGCCTCTATGCCATAGTAGCTTACATGGTGGCCTTGCCTGTCACGTGGGGACTGATGCAGGGATGGCTGGAGCAGTTCGCTTATCGGGCGGCGTTGACACCCGGCTTGTTTGTCTGGCCGTTTGTGGTTGTGACGGGCGTTGCCCTGCTTACGGTCTGCTTGCAAGCGGCTCTGTTAGGACGGGTCAATCCGGCGGAAGTGATGAAAAGTGAGTGAAACCTGTTTTTTTACCCGCAAGGGGAATATTTGATAGATATAAATAGAATTGATTATGATACTGCATTACTTGAAAATCGCCTGGCGCAACCTGCTGAAGTATCGCACGCAGACCGCCGTCAACGTGGCAGGACTGGCCGTAGGCTTTACCTGCTTCGCCTTTGCTAACCTGTGGATGCGCTACGAAGCCTCGTTCGACAGTCATTACGAGGCGGCCGACCGCATGTATTTAGTCTATACCAAAACGCCCATCGCGGACCAGGGCCTCTCGCCCAATGTGCCTTACCCCGTCTCCACCCTGCTGAAGCAGGAGTTCCCCGAAGTGGAGGCGGCCTGCGCCTTCACCCGCTATACGAACTGGGAGCTGGGCCTGGAGGGGCAGCCGACGCTGGAGCTGCCCAGCATGCAGCTGGACTCCTGCTTCATGGACCTCTTCGGCATCCGCGTGCTGGAGGGCACGGACGACTTCCTTTACACGAACGGGCAGGTGGCCCTGACGGAACGGACGGCGCGGCGCTTGTTCGGCACGGCGGACGCCGTGGGGCGCACGGTGACGTGCAACGATGAAGAGAACACCGTCTGCGCCATCGTCAGCGACCTGCCTCACAGCAACTTCTCGTTCGGCTTCATCTGCGAGGGGGCTTACTTCCGCAAGTGGCAGGACGTGTGGTACAACAGGGGCTTCGAGGTAGTGGTGCGCCTCGCGCCGGGCGTCTCGCCCCGTGCCCTGGAAGAGAAGTTCCGCGCCTACGCCGAGCAGACGGACGACCGCTATCGCAAGATGGTGGGCCGCCTCCGCCTGATGCCCCTTTCCGAGGTCCGCCAGGCTTCGTTCAACGAGGAGCGGGTGGTCAGCTTCTCCTACCTCGTGCTGTTTGCCGCGGCGGGCGGGCTGGTCATCCTCTGCTCGCTGTTCAACCACCTGGCGCTCTTCCTCTCGCGCATGGACATCCGCCGCCGCGAGCTGGCCTTGCGGCGCACGTGCGGCTCGTCGGGCGGCGGGCTCTTCGCGATGCTCACCACGGAATATTCCCTGCTCGTCCTGCTGTCGGGCTTCCTGGGCTTCGTGCTGATGGAGCTGCTTCAGGCGCCCTTCCGGCGGCTGTCTGGCGTGGAAGGTAACGTGTACGGCGAGTCGCTACTCTACTTCCTGATGGTGCTGGCACTCTCCCTCGTCTTGCTGCTGCCCTTCGTCTTCCGCTATTCCTCCTTGCGGCCCGGGCGGCGTTCGGGCGGCAGGCTGAGGGCGATGGTGGGCGTGCAGCTCTTCATCAGCCTGCTGGCCATCTTCTGCACGGCGGTGCTGATGAAGCAGCTGAACTACCTGCGGCACACCGACCTGGGCTGGGAGCGGCACAACCTGGCCGCCTTCACCTTCCTCTATCCCGACGGGGCGAAGGACGAGATCGTGGACCGCATCCGCCAGATGCCCTTCGTCAGCCGGGTGCTCACGGGATACTTCGGCCTCCTGCCCGAAGGCGCCCGCGGAGTCACCGCCATCGACTGGGAGGGGAAGCCGGAGGACCTCGAGCTGGACGGCATACGCACGGCGTGCATGGACGATACGCTGGCCGCGTTCTACGGCGTCCGCCTGGCGGAGGGCGAGTTTATCCGCCGGGATGCCGGCAAAGGGCAGGTGATGCTGAATGAGTCGGCCGCGCGGCTGATGGGAGTGGCCCATCCCGTAGGCATGACCGTCACTCACAACGGCGGGGAGCGGAGCACGGTGGTCGGCGTGGTGCGCGACTTCCACACCACCGCCCCCACCGTCCCCGTGCAACCCACGCTCTACGTGAGGCGGTTCGACTGGACAAGCGGAGACCACGTCCTGCTGAAGTACCACGAAGGCTTCTGGCCCGAACTCCGCCACCAGGTGGACAGCCTCTTCGCCAAGGACTATCCCGAAGTGAACTACCGGCTGGTGAACGTCATGGACGAATACAACGCCTACCTCAAGGCCGAGACACTGCTGATGCGCCTGCTGGCCTTCGTCTCTGTGGTGTGCATCCTGGTGTCCGCCTTCGGCATCTTCTCCATGATTACCCTGAGCTGCGAACGCCGCCGCAAGGAGGTAGCCATCCGCAAGGTGAACGGCGCGAGGGTGTGCGACATCCTCGGCCTCTTTGCCCGCGAATACCTGGGTCTGCTCGCCGCGGCGGCCATAGTGGCCTTCCCCGTGGGCTACGTGCTGATGAAGCGCTGGCTGGAAAGCTACGTGGAGCAGACACCCGTCTCCGTCTGGATTTATATCGTTATCTTTGCAGGCATGGCACTGCTCGTGTCCCTCTGCATCGGCTGGCGCGTGTGGCGTGCGGCGAATGAGAACCCGGCGGAAGTAGTGAAAAGAGAATAATAACAGAATAACAGAAAAAGGACATGATACTGCACTATCTGAAAATAGCCTGGCGTAACCTGCTGAAGTACCGCACGCAGACCGCCGTCAGCATCCTGGGACTGGCAGCCGGATTCGTTTGTTTCGCACTGTCGGTATTCTGGATACACTACGAGATGACTTACGACAGCTCCCGTCAAGATGCCGACCGTCTCTACGTGGTACGAGTGAACGATGGCTACAAGGCAGGCAAGATGACCGAACGGCTTCCGGTGCCTATGGCCGCCTACTTCACGGAACATTATCCCGAAGTGGAGTCTGCCGCTTATTTCACGATTACAGACGAAAGAGTCCGGGTGAACGGAGTGGAGCGGAAAGTCGAGATGTCATCGGCAGACAGTGCCTGGATTCAGCTGCTGGACGTGCAGTTGGTGGAGGGTAGCTTCAACTTCATGCTGCGACACTCCGACGAGGTGGCCATCACCGAAGAAACTGCCCGACAATGGTTTGGAAAAGAAAGTCCGCTGGGGCAGGAAGTGGATTTCAAGAATGAAGGGCGGAAGAAGATAGGGGCGGTCGTCCGGGTGGATTGCCACCACACCAACTATCCTTTCTCACTGATGGGTGAGATGAGCGGCGGGAGGAACAACTGGTGGTACCACATGTGGACTATCATAGTGAAGCTGAAAGAAGAGACGGATGTCACCGCATTGCAGGAAAAGATAACCGCCTCCCTGCCGCACGAACTGATACACCCGACTGAAACTCGCCACACAGGGATTGAGCGTCTTTCACTGACACCTCTGACAGAACTGCGCTACGCCAAGGACTTCCGCGACAGCCGTAAGGGAAGCATTACCTTCCGCTACATTGTTTATTTCTCGCTGGTGGGTGTGCTGGTCATCGTATGTGCTCTAATCAATTACCTCACCATGTTTGTCAACCGCATGCAGGTACGCCAACGTGAGATGGTACTTCGGCTGGTGCATGGTGCGTCACTCCGTTCGCTGGTGCGGATGCTGGGGATGGAATTCCTGATGCTGATGCTTGCCGCCTTGTTCGTGGGGATGATCCTGATTGAATTGTTGTTTACCGCTTTCATCCGGCTGGCAGAAATAGACATTACCCGCACGGCACTCTATGGCGAAGCAATGGCTTTTTGGGGATTGATGATGCTGGTGCTGCTTGTTGTGGCTTTGGGATTTATCTACCGCATGCAGCAACAGGTTCTCAGCCGTTCGGCCGGTGCGGTCGGTCACCATCGCCTGCGCTCCGCATTGCGCAGGGGTAGCTTAGCGTTTCAGCTGTTCGTGTGCATGTTGTTCGTCACAGGCACGCTGCTGATGAACCGCCAGTTGGATTACCTCCGTCAGCACAACCTGGGCATGGAGTTGGAGAACCGGGGCTACTTTGCCCTTGAGACAACGGCCGACACCTATCCCTTCGAAGCGAAGTTGAAAAGTCTGCCGCTGATTACGGAAGTGCTTCCTTCCGCCTATCATCCTTTGGTGTCCAAAGGACCAGAAGCCATCGGACAGATATTCAGCTGGGAGGGGGCTGAACAGAAGCTGAACATGCCGCTGCCCATCAACCTCTATTTGGGCGGAGACGACTTCTTCCGCTTCTACGGACTTACCCCGCTGGCTGGTGAATGCACGCTGCAATCCTATCAGGATATCGTGCTCAACGAGTCGCTGGTGCGCCGCATGGGTTATACGCCGGAAGAAGCCATCGGAAAACACATTCGCATGACCGATATGACACCCATCAAAACCGTCACGGGTGTCGTGAAAGACTTCCAATACGTACCACCCACGGAGCCGATGCCTGCCACCGGTTTCATTTTCGGCGATGAAATGGGTATCATGGAAAGGAATGCCGGCATTCTCTTCAAATATAAGGAAGGGACGTGGGATGAATGCCGCGCTCTCATTGAAAACTTGTGCCGCAAGGAAGCACCCGGACATGAGATACAACTTTACAACGAAGAAGAGTCTTACGATAACTTCCTGCACTCGGAGCAGATGCTCTCCCGCCTGCTGACGTTTGCCTCATTGGTGTGCGGACTGGTGGCCGTCTTCGGCATCTTCTCCCTTATCACCCTTACTTGCGAACAGCGGCGCAAGGAGATAGCCGTCCGCAAGGTGAACGGTGCTACGGCAAGGGACGTACTCGCCATGTTCTTCCGCGAATACCTGGCTATTCTTGCGGTAGCTTCCCTGTTGGCCTTCCCGGTGGCCTATGTTGTCGTGAAACATTGGATGGAGACTTATACCCGGCAGATGGAGATAAGTATGCTTCCCTTCCTCGTCGTGTTTCTGCTGATGGCTGTTGTAGTCGTGGCAAGTATCGGGCAAAGCGTGTGGCGTGCAGCGAACGAGAATCCGGCGGAGGTGGTGAAGAGTGAATGATAAAAGAGATATCAAAGTAAACATAGTATTAACCATTAAAAAGTAAAACAATTATGATGATCAAGACAGTAAACTTGCAGAAAGTCTTCCGTACGGAAGAAGTGCAGACATTGGCGTTGACCGATGTGAACATTGAAGTGAATGAAGGTGAGTTCGTGGCCGTCATGGGACCTTCTGGTTGCGGTAAATCAACACTGCTCAACATCCTGGGCCTGCTGGACAATCCGACGGGCGGCGAGTACTACCTGAACGGTACGGAAGTGTCGAAGTTCAGCGAAGCGCAACGCACGTCTTTGCGAAAGGGAGTCATCCGCTTTGTTTTTCAACGCTTCAACCTGATCGACGAGCTGAACGTGTATGAGAACATCGAGCTTCCGCTGCTCTACATGGGTGTGCCTGCCTCCGAACGCAAACAGCGCATCGAACAGGCCATGGAACGCATGGCCATCAGCCATCGCGCCAAGCACTTCCCGCAACAGCTCTCCGGCGGTCAGCAGCAGCGCGTGGCCATCGCCCGTGCCGTAGTGGCCAACCCAAAGCTCATCCTCGCCGACGAACCTACCGGTAACCTCGACTCGAAGAACGGCAAGGAAGTAATGGATCTGCTGAAGGAGCTGAACCGGGAAGGCACCACCATCGTCCTGGTGACGCACTCGCAGCACGACGCCGGCTTCGCCGACCGCATCATCAACCTGTTCGACGGACAGGTAGTGACCGAGGCGAATCTATAAGAACGGAAATCCCGAACTACAGAAAAAGGATGCCGGCGCTTGTGTGCCGACATCCTTTTTCTGTAGCCCCGAGGGGAATCGAACCCCTATCTAAAGTTTAGGAAACTTCTATTCTATCCGTTGAACTACAAGGCCTTTTTCACAAAAATTCTGCATAGGTATACAGGAACAGGGTGCAAAGATAACACTTTCTGTTGATTTTCCGAAAAAAAGTTTTGTTTATCCGATTAACTTTCCGACATTTGCGAACTGTGTGTCTGTGAAACACACATCCATAAAATAAACCTAAGAAAATCGTAAGTTATGGCAAACGACATGATGGTCAAAGACCTGGATGAAGTGGTAGTACGCTTCTCCGGAGACTCCGGCGACGGAATGCAGCTCGCCGGCAACATCTTCTCTACAGTTTCGGCTACGGTGGGAAACGACATCAGCACCTTCCCCGACTATCCGGCAGATATACGCGCCCCGCAAGGCTCGCTGACGGGTGTTTCCGGTTTCCAAGTGCACATCGGCGCGCAAAAGGTGTACACGCCGGGCGACCTGTGCGACGTACTGGTGGCCATGAATGCCGCCGCCCTGAAGACGCAATATAAATTCGTCAAGTCCAACGGCACCATCATCATTGACACGGACGCTTTCCAGAAGTCCGACTTGGAGAAGGCCGCTTTCCAGACAGAGAATCCCATCGAGGAAATGGGCATCAAGCAGGAAGTGATCGCCGCTTCCATTACCACGATGGTAAAGGACTGCCTGGCCGACACGGGCATGGACAACAAATCCATCCTGAAGTGCCGCAACATGTTTGCCGTCGGCCTGGTGTGCTGGCTCTTCGACCGCGACCTCAAGATAGCCGAGGACTTCATCCGCGAGAAATTCGGAAAGAAACCACAAGTGGCCGAGGCCAACATCAAGGTCATCCATGCCGGATGGGACTACGGACACAATACGCACGCCTCCATCGCACACGCCACCTGCCGCATCGAGAGTAAGGTGAAAGTGCCCGGACGCTACATGGACATCACCGGCAACAAGGCTACCGCCTACGGCTTCATCGCTGCCGCCGAGAAGGCCGGATTGAAGCTTTTCCTCGGCTCCTACCCCATCACTCCGGCTACAGACGTGCTCCACGAGCTCTCCAAGCACAAGTCATTGGGCGTGATAACCGTGCAATGTGAAGATGAGATTTCGGGTTGCGCCACCGCCATCGGCGCCTCGTTTGCCGGAGCGCTGGCCGTGACCTCCACATCAGGGCCCGGTGTCTGCCTGAAGTCCGAGGCCATGAACTTGGCCGTCATCACCGAACTCCCGCTGGTGGTGCTCGACGTACAGCGCGGCGGTCCCTCTACGGGTCTGCCCACTAAATCGGAACAAACTGACCTGCTGCAGGCTCTCTTCGGCCGAAACGGTGAAAGCCCCATGCCGGTCATCGCAGCCACGTCACCCACGAATTGCTTCGACGCCGCCTACATGGCCAGCAAGATTGCCCTGGAGCACATGACACCCGTGGTGCTGCTGACCGACGGTTACGTGGCCAACGGATCGGGCGCCTGGAAATTACCCAAGCTAAACGAATATCCGGACATCCGGCCGCCCTATGCACCGGCAGAAATGAAAAACCTCTACTCGCCCTATCACCGCAATCCTGAGACCGGTGTACGCTACTGGGCCATCCCCGGGCAGGAGGGCTACATGCACATTTTGGGCGGCTTGGAGAAGGACAGCTGGACGGGCGCCATCTCCACCGACCCTGAGAACCACAATCTGATGTGCCACCTGCGCGCCGAGAAGGTAGCGAAAATCCCCGTGCCCGACGTGGAGGTACAAGGCTGCGCTGACGACGCTGACCTGCTTATCGTGGGATTCGGAGGTACCTACGGACACCTCTATTCGGCCATGGATGAAATGATAAAGGCCGGACAGAAGGTCGCTCTGGCTCACTTCAGTTTCCTGAACCCGCTTCCCAAGAATACGGCGGAAGTGCTGAAGCGCTACAAGAAAGTGGTTGTAGCCGAGCAGAACCTGGGACAGTTTGCCGCCTACCTGCGTATGAAGGTAGATAACTTCACTCCCTATCAGTTCAACGAAGTAAAGGGGCAACCCTTCGTAGTAGCCGAACTGGTCAAGGCATTCAACGAAATCTTAACTAAATAAGGAGGAAACATCATGAGCGAAAATACTACATATACAGCGAAAGACTTCAAGAAAGGCCAGCCCCGTTGGTGTCCGGGCTGCGGTGACCACTTCTTTCTGGCTTCCCTGCACAAAGCCATGGCCGAAATCGGCAAGGCTCCTTGGGAAACGGCTGTCATCTCCGGCATCGGCTGCTCCAGCCGTCTGCCCTATTACATGAACACATACGCCATGCAGACTATCCACGGCCGTGCAGCCGCCATCTCTACAGGTGCCAAGGTAGTCAACCCGAACCTGGCCGTCTGGCAGATTTCAGGCGACGGCGACGGACTGGCCATCGGCGGCAACCACTTCATCCACGCCGTGCGCCGCAACATCGACCTGAACATGATTCTGCTGAACAACCGCATCTACGGCCTCACCAAGGGACAATACTCACCGACGTCGCCACGCGGCTTCGTCAGCAAATCGTCGCCCTACGGCACTGTGGAGGATCCTTTCCATCCCGCTGAGCTGTGTTTCGGCGCCCGCGGACGTTTCTTTGCCCGCGCCGTGGCCACCGACGCCGCCGGTACCGTGGAGATCCTGAAGGCTGCCTACTATCACAAGGGTGCCGCCGTATGCGAAATCCTGCAGAACTGCGTCATCTTCAACAACGGCACACACGACTCTGTCTATAACAAGGAAGGCCGCGCCAAGAACGCCATTTACCTAGAACACGGCAAACCGATGCTCTTCGGCGAAAATCATGAATACGGCCTGATGCAAGAAGGCTTTGGCCTGAAAGTAGTGAAACTGGGCGAGAACGGCATCACGGAGAAAGACATCCTGGTGCACGACGCTCATTGCCAGGATAACACCTTGCAACTGAAGCTGGCACTGATGGAAGGTCCTGACTTCCCTATCGCCTTAGGCGTAATCCGCGACGTGGACGAGCCCACTTACGACGAGGCCGTTCATGCGCAGATTGAAGAAGTGAGCGCCAAGAAGAATTACCACAACTTCGAGGAACTGCTGCTGACCAACGACACGTGGGAAGTGAAATAAGCACGAACTTACTCTCCATACCTCAGGCACGGACCGCAGATGTGCAGTCCGTGCCTGATTTGTTTCATATTTGTAGAATATTTCCACATAAAACAACGCGTTTTCTACAATACTCACGACAAACAGCACCTCTCAATTTTTAATTAAACCACTATATATCAACACGCTAACTTCTCTTCCATTCTATCTGGCACATGATTTGCTGTTGCTCCTATATTCAACCATACCAATAGCAGATATGAAAAAACCTATAATCCAAAAAATCAGATGGGCAACGGCAATCATCATGATAGCGTCGCTGCCTCTCCATCTGCCCGCACAAAGAGCCGCATCCTCGCAAGCGGACGAATATACGGAAGAAACTCTCCTAAACGAGAGCACTCCTGCAGATCATGCGAAAAAGAAAATCAAAGGAACCGTAACTGACGAACAGGGGGTACCCATCATCGGTGCCACGGTAAGTGTCAAGGGGCAGCCGAACATCGGCGTGGCAACCGACATTGACGGAAAATTCACACTGGAAGTGGCTCCGCGTACCATCTTAGTCATTGCATACTTAGGCTATAACACCCAAGAAACCAGGGTCGGACTGCGACACTCTACCTACAACATCATCCTGAAGGAAGACAATCAGTTGTTGGATGAAGTGGTAGTAGTGGGGTATGGCACCGTAAAGAAAAGCGACCTCACCGGCTCAGTATCGACCGTCGGCTCACGAAGCTTTGAGACTCAGCCGGTAAAGAGCGTATCACAAATCCTGCAAGGTAGAACAGCCGGTGTAGAAGTGACGAATAGCAGTGGTATGCCCGGTGCGGGAGCCAAGGTCAGAATTCGCGGAACAACGTCCATCAACAAGAGCAGTGATCCTCTCTACGTCATCGACGGCATCATCTCATCGAGCGGTCTCGACGGACTGAATCCTCAGGACATCCAGTCAATGGAGATTCTGAAGGATGCATCATCAACCGCTATTTATGGCTCGCGAGGAGCCAACGGAGTCATCCTCGTCACCACCCGTAACGGACAGGAGGGGCGTGCCCGAGTGACTTTCGACGCCAAAATAGGACTAGCTTCCGTCCGAAAAGATTATGATCTGCTCAGTCCTTATGAATATGCCCTGGCCTTGAACGACATCCGAGGTTCACAAACCATCTCTGCCGCTGATCTGGAAGCTTATAAAAACGGCACAAAGGGCATCAACTGGGTAGATCTCATGACCCGTACTGCGCTGACTCAAGACTATAGCGTGGGCATCTCGGGAGGTACGGAAAAAGTGAAATACCTCTTGTCGGGCAACGTCCTTGATCAGGAGGCGGTCACCATCAATTCCAAATACAAGCGCTATGGTCTCCGTGCGAACATCAGTGCGGACGTGCGGCCGTGGCTGTCTATCTCGACCCGCCTGAATACTTCCATCATCCACCAGGAAAACGGTGAACCCAGCTGGTTCCACGTATTGAACTTTTCACCGACCATGGAAATGCGCGATCCCGAAACCGGCATTTATAACAATGACCCCTACAACATCGGAACGGGCAATAACCCGTATGGCGTGGCCATGGAAAACTACAGCGACTCCTACAGCTATAACGTTAATGCCAACCTGACACTGCTCTTCAAGATAGCCAAGGGACTGACTTTCTCCGTGCAGGGCGGATATGACTACGACCACAGTCCGTCCTACTCGTTCAGCTCCAAACTTATAGCCCCCGGTGCCATCAACAGCATGAACAACAGCAGCAGCCTGCACCGCTATTGGCAGAACACAAACAACCTGAGCTACCGGGGAGAGTTCGGTGACCATACCCTATCGGCTACCGGTGTATGGGAAATCAGTCACAGTATCGACACGGGGCTCAGCGCCAGCGGTTCCAACCTGAATAATGAAAGTGTAGGCTATTGGAACATCGGTAACGCCGCTGTCCGCAATGCAAGCAACTCCTACACCGAAGCCTCACTGGCTTCGGGCATTGTCCGCTTAGGCTATGATTACAAAAAGCGCTATTTCCTGACAGCCTCCCTCCGTGCCGACGGTTCATCAAAATTCCAAAAGAATCATCGATGGGGATGGTTCCCCTCGGCGGCCGTTGCATGGGACATCGCCCAAGAGAAATTCATGGAAAACCAACGCATTCTGAAACAACTGAAGTTGCGTGCCAGCTATGGCATCACCGGCAATGAGGCAATCTCCGCCTATAGCACTTTGGGAATGCTCTCAGGCACCGACTATGGGTGGGGCACTACCACCGGATACACAGGCTACTGGGGAAATCAGTTTGCTACCCCTGACCTGACTTGGGAAAAGACGTATCAGTATGACATCGGCTTAGACCTGAGCCTTTTCGGCGTAGATCTGACAGTAGACTGGTTCAAGAAACGTACGGTAGACCTTCTTTTCCAAAAGCAGGTTCCCCGCTACAACGGCGGAGGTACCTACTGGGTGAACCAGGGTAAGCTAAACAATACCGGTGTCGAATTCTCATTGAGTACTTTCCCGGTGAAAAGCACCGTCGTGTGGGAAACCAACTTCAACGCAGCCTATGTGAAAAATGAAGTGATAGACCTGGCCGGAAACGACTTCGTACTCAGCGCTAACTACAGCGACCTGGGTGGTGCCATGCAAATCATGAAGCCCGGATATCCGTTGGGATCGTTCTACGTGTACCAATGGAAAGGCTTTGACGAAAACGGCGCCAACCTCTATCAAAAAGCCGACGGCACACTGACCACCTCTCCCACTTCAGCCGACCTTGTCATTAAGGGACAGGCAAGTCCCAAATGGACACTGGGATGGAACAACACCATCAGCTGGAAGAACTGGACGCTGAACCTGTTTTTCAACGCTGCCACCGGGCACAACCGACTAAACATAAGCCGTTTCACCACGGCCTCCATGACCGGTGTATCGCGCTTCATCACGCTGCGCGACGCTTACTTCAAAGGATGGGACTACGTCAGCGACAAGTCTGAAGCTCTCTACCCCAGCATCAGTAACACTGACAACAAGAGTTACGCCAACTCTGACTTCTGGCTGGAAGACGCCTCGTTCATCAAGTTGAAAAACATCAGCCTGTCCTATAACATTCCGCGCAAAGTGGCCAAGTTCGCCAGCATACAGCTGACGGCCAGTGCACAGGACTTGCTAACCATCACCCGGTATAAAGGCATGGACCCCGAAGTGTACTCAAGCTATGACGGACTGGATTATGGTGCCTATCCCATCCCGCGGACATTCACCTTTGCCGTGAAACTCAGATTTTAACCACCAACTAAAAGAAAGAGAAAATGAAAACTCATTTATTTATCAAAAACATACTCCTGGCAGCCACGGTGACTCTCACGCTCTCGGCCTGCGAGGATTTCCTGACTGAAAATCCTTACGGCCAACTGACCACTGAAGGCTTTTTCAGCAGCAAAGAAGACTTGGATGCATCACTCAACGCACTCTATTCCGTCGTGGCCACCTCACAAGGACAAAACAATTACTGCGGCACCAATTTCCTGGCCGGTGATGACATCTCCACTCATCCCGCCAGCAACAAGCAACCCCTGCGCGAGCATGACCAATACAGCGTTACCGACAATAATTCATGGCTCGTGAGCATGTGGGAGCAACGCTACAAGGTTATTAAGGCCGCCAACTTTATCATCAACAACGCCGACCGCACACCCGATGTCAGTGCCGAAGATATCAAACAGACTGTGGCACAAGCTCATTACTGGCGGGCCTTTTCCTACTTCTATCTGGTAACCACCTGGGGCGATGTGCCTGTCATGTTAGAAGAGGAGATAAACTACAATACCCCGCTGACACCGGTGGAGGAAGTGTATGAACTCATTCTTTCGGACCTGAAGATTGCCGAGGAAGGTTGTCCCGCAATGTACACCAGCGAGCCTTATGCCCGCAACGGTATCAACATCGCCGTCAGTCAGGGGGCCGTCAAAGCCACCATGGCCTATGTATATATGTGCATGGCCGGATGGCCACTCAACAAAGGGACAGAATACTATGACCTGGCTGCCCAAAAAGCTGAGGAAGTGATCGACGGAGCTGAAAGCGGAACGTATTACTACAAACTGCTGGACCAATACAGTCAAGTCCATTCAATGGCCTATAACGACAACAATCCCGAGGTGTTGCTCGGCATCTATTACAACCGTGACCGCACGCCCCAAATGATTCCACTGACAGACTTCCTGCTCGACATGAAACAAGGTGGATGGGGAGACACCAACGGTGAAATCAAGTTCTGGAAGGAGTTTCCCGAAGGGCCGCGCAAGGATGCCACGTATTTCCCCAAAATCATGCTGGCCGACGGCGAACTGCACGACTGGTGGTACGACACCGATCCGCCTTCGCGCGAAGTGGTGGCTCCTGTCTTCATGAAAACGGCCGAGAACTCGGAACGAGGAATGGAATTCGACTACACCAGTCCCACCCCGCTTTCCCAGTTCGGTGAAAAGACGATACAAGTCATCCGCCTCTCGCAAGTATATTGCTGGTATGCCGAAGCAGTTGGACGATCGGGCAAGGTGACAGCCAAAGCGGTAGAGATGTTGAACCGTGTGCGCAACCGTGCAGACGGTGAGACTTCCAACATCTATTCGACCTCCATGACGCCCGAGGAGCTGGCCGAAGCCGGATATAATGAACACGGTTGGGAAATAGCCGGATACTACTGGGGCGGACTGGCCAGCCGCGCACGAGATATGTTCCGCATGTATCGCTTCAAGGAACACTTCGAATTCCGCAAGGAAAATCCCCTGATTGAAGTGGCTCCCGGCGTGATGAGAAAAGAAGCTGTCAGCGTAACGGGTACTTGGGATGACAGCCGCATGTATTCGCCCTATCCCTATGAAGACGCTATCTTAAATCCGGGTCTGAAGTAAGCCTTACGGACCAAGCTCAATAAAAATACAAGGAAGAGGAGGCTGTACCCCAAAACTCATTTACCATCCGGGCACAGCCTCCTCCTTTAATTTCTCTCGTTTCCGCCAATTAGGGAAGTGTCACCTTGAACAGGTCGCTCGGCCGGTGCTCGCGATGAATAATCCCTACCATCTGCTCCACTACATCAGGATGCTCCGCCGCTATATCATGATCTTCATGGATGTCTGCAGCCAGGTTGTAGAGATGTGGAGCGCCCTTCTTCACCACCAGCTTCCAGTCGCCCATGCGCACGCCTATCTGATCCGTCTCGTGAAACTCCCAGTAGAGAAAGTCGTGCTTCTGCTGCCGCTCCTCCTCGCCCAGCATCGTCGGGGCGAAAGAGATGCCGTCGAAACAATCACCCTCCAAATTCTTATTCAGGTACTTCTTAGGGAACCTCTTGTCGCCTATCAGCTCACAGAAAGTGGGCATCACGTCGTAGAAAGCCAGCTGATGATCGTTCACTGTCCCGGCAGGCACATGTCCCGGCCAACGCACGATGAAGGGGACGCGGATACCGCCCTCGTAGCACTGGCGCTTCAGACCGCGTAGTTTACCGTCGCGTCCGAAGAAAGCCGGATCGGCACCACCTTCCTCGTGAGGACCGTTGTCGCTACTGAAGATAACAAGCGTATTCTCATCCAGCCCTTTTTCCTTCAGCTTGGCCAGGATTTCGCCCACGTATGCATCCAGACGGGTAATCATGCCCGCGAACTCAGCATGCGTGTGCACTGCGGGATTGTAGCGCGAACCTTCGCTGCCTCCCCAAGTCTTGTCCACGAAGAACTTCTTTTTATAGCCTTGCAAGATGGAGTCGTTGGGCTGCGCTAACTCGGCGTGAGGCAGTGTGTACGTGAAAAAACCGTAGAAAGGCTGCTTCCCGTCCTGCTTATCAAGCCAGGCCAGAGCCTCCCGATGAATCATATCGGCCGAATACTGGGGACGTTTCTTGTAGTCATCACCAAACATCGGATAACGGATGTTCTCGTCCATCGTGATGCGAACAGTAGCCGTATCTCCTTTCGACTTACTGTAACGGTTCAGGAAATTGGGGTAATACAGATGGGCTTGGAACTGACAGATAAAGCCATAATATTCATCAATGCCCCGTTTGTCGGGCGTGGAGCACGAGCCTTCATAACCGCCTGCCCACTTGCCAAACATGCCGGTCGTATAGCCGTTCCGTTTCATAATTTCCGGCAAGATGATATGACCGGGATCATAAGGTTCCTGCCCCACAACGGCATATTCGTCGTTGTCACCATACTTCATCAAAGGAGCATCACGCCAATATTCCTTATTGCCCCGCACATGACCGTGCCCCGAATGCTGGCCCGTCATCAGCGAGGCGCGCGAGGGAGCACTGACGGGACTACCTGCATAAGCTTGCGTGAAGCGCATGCCCTCGGCAGCCATCCGGTCCAGGTTAGGCGTATGGATATATTTCTGTCCGTAACAAGCCAAATCTCCATAACCCATATCATCACAGAGAATAAAAATAATGTTCGGACGATCCGAAGCAGACTTGTCCGCCGCTGAGACGGCAGCAGGACAAAGCGCAACGCCCAAGGTTGCCGCTGAAGAGAGGGAGTAGAGAATATTCTTCATAAAATCCTGTTTTGTGGGTAAAGATAGGAAATATTCCGGGAAAAGCAGACAACTTGGCTCTGCGAAACAAACGACAACGCGTCAAAGCTTACCTCCGTAGGCCAAGTCTCCCGCATCGCCCAACCCGGGCACAATGTATGACCGCTCGTCCAGATCCGGATCAATAGAAGCACACCACAGGATGACATCATCCTCGGGAAAGAGCCGCTGCAGGTGTTCCACACCCTGACGGCTGGCAATGACACAAGCTATCAGCAGACGGGCCGGACGTCCTTTGCTCAGAAAGGCTCGATAGGCCAGTTCCATGCTTTCACCCGTAGCCAGCATGGGGTCGACAAGCATCACCGTCTTCTGCGAAAGGTCGGGAGCGGCGATATACTCGATGTGCACATCCAGTTCGCGACATTCCTTGTCCTTGTAGTAGCGATAAGCCGAAACGAAAGCATTTCCCGCGCGGTCAAACACGTTCAGAAAACCCTGATGCAGGGGCAAGCCGGCACGAAAAACGGTGGCAATGACGATGTCGTCATCGGGCGTACTGGCCGGAGCCACACCCAGCGGTGTCTGTACTTGCTTTACCGAATAGGTCAGTTCCTTGCTCATTTCGTAGGCCATCAGCTCACCGATCCGCTCAATGTTACGGCGGAAACGCATGCGGTCGCCCTGCACGTTCACGTCGCGAAGCTCAGCCACATATTGGTTGATTACAGAATTCGTCTCTGCGAAATTGATTACTTTCATGTAAAAATCCGTCATTTAAAATTATCGCGGCAAAAGTAACGAATTTATTCGGCAAAACGCCCATCGTTTTGCAACATTCAGTTAGCAGATATTGTTACGGATTTATAAAAGAGATGCAATTAAAGAAAAATTTCTCCAATCGGAAGTTTCTTTCAGAAGAAAATCGTACTTTTGTACGCGGAAAACAAGGGGGTACCTCCCAAGACTGAACAAACGACCGTCAAAGAGGCGCTTCCCCATCCCTGAATTTCAAGGTAAAGAGATTATAAACCAAAATACCAATTTTAAAATCTTAAAAAGAAATGGCAAATTTAGATTTAAGCAAGTACGGTATTCAAGACGTGAAGGAAATTCTCCACAACCCGTCTTATGAAGTATTGTTCGAAGAAGAGACCAAAGCCGGTCTCGAAGGTTACGAAAAAGGTCAGGTAACAGAACTGAATGCAGTGAACGTAATGACCGGTATCTACACCGGCCGTTCTCCTAAAGATAAATTCTTTGTATACAACGAAGCCAGCAAGGACACTGTATGGTGGACTTCTGACGAATACAAGAACGACAACAAGCCTTGTTCTGAAGAAGCTTGGGCCGACCTGAAGGCAAAAGCCGTTAAGCAATTGAGCGGCAAGCGTCTGTTCGTGATGGATACTTTCTGCGGCGCTAACCCCGCTACTCGTCTGAAAGTTCGTTTCATCATGGAAGTTGCATGGCAGGCACACTTCGTGAAGAACATGTTCATCCGTCCGACAGAAGAAGAACTGGCCAACTACGGTGAACCTGACTTCGTATCGTTCAACGCAGCCAAGGCTAAGGTTGACAACTACAAGGAACTGGGCTTGAACTCTGAGACAGCTACCGTATTCAACCTGAAGACCAACGAACAGGTTATCCTGAACACTTGGTACGGCGGTGAAATGAAGAAGGGTATCTTCTCCATCATGAACTACCTGAACCCGCTGCGCGGCATCGCTTCCATGCACTGCTCTGCCAACACGAACATGGAAGGCACTGACACAGCCATCTTCTTCGGTCTGTCCGGTACAGGCAAGACTACGCTGTCTACCGACCCGAAACGTCTGCTCATCGGTGACGACGAACACGGCTGGGACGACGAAGGCGTATTCAACTACGAAGGCGGCTGCTACGCAAAAGTCATCAACCTGGACAAGGAAAGCGAACCGGACATCTACAACGCCATCAAGCGTGACGCTCTGCTGGAGAACGTGACCGTTGACGCCAACGGCAAGATCGATTTCGCCGACAAGAGCGTAACGGAGAACACTCGCGTTTCTTATCCTATCTATCATATCAAC
>CALUFR010000050.1 GCA_944319875.1 uncultured Bacteroides sp. | reverse complement strand
TTTTAGCTTTTGGGCAAAGCTAAAAACAACTTTTCAATTCAAATCGTCACGCTCGAAAAAGATACATAACTATACGATTATCAAATATTTCAAAGAACAATGTTTAATTTAAAGTGTCCACTAATGTAAAATGGAAAAGAAGAAAAATGACGCTGCCGTGCAGCAAGGTTCAACGAAGAGGAAATGGCTGTTGCTGTTCATCATGGCTTACACGGCCTTTGTGTTCAATACAACAGAGTTCATCCCCATCGGCCTGATGACGAACATTGCCGTCGATTTCGGAATCACGGAGGCGCACGCCAGCCTGCTGATAACGGTATATGCATGGTTTGTGGCTATCATGTCATTGCCACTAATGCTTGCCGTCGGGAAATTGAATTTCAGAACGGTGTTGCTGTGTGTCGTGGCTCTTTTTGTCGTGAGCCATCTGCTATCCGCCATGGCGACCAGTTTCAACCTATTGCTGCTGGCACGTTTGGGGGCGGCTACCGCACACGCCATCTTTTGGTCCATCGCTTCGCCTTTGGTGGTCCACCTGGCACCGGAGGGAAAACGGCAGACGGCGTTGAGCATGCTTGTCACGGGCATTTCACTGGCCATTATTGCAGGCATGCCGTTGGGCCGGATTATCGGGCTTCATCTGAGTTGGAGGGCTACGTTCGTATGCATCGGAGCCGCCGCGTTGCTGGCCTTCGTGTTGTTCGCCTTTTTGTTTCCCCCTGTGCCCAACAACCAGAACGCGTCCGTCAAAAGCGTTCCGCAGTTGCTCAAGACACCCGTCATCAAAGGGCTTTACATCTTCACGTTCGTTGCCGTAGCCGCGCACTATACGGGTTACAGTTACATAGAGCCATTCATGAAGCAGGTAGTGGGCATGGCTGACGACATGACAACCTTCACGTTGATATTGTTCGGACTGGCGGGCATCGGCGCAAGCGTGCTGTTCTCGCGCTATTTCGACGGTCGCCGCCGCCTGTTCCTGTACACCATTGCCGCAGGCATCGCCCTGATGTTGTTCCTGATGCGGTTCACGGCTTCCGACCCGTACGTATTTATGGCGCATTGCATGGTTTGGGGATTGATATTCACGATGTTCAATCTTGTCGTGGAATTTGAAGTCATCCGCAATGCCCCGCAAGCTACTACGGTGGCGGTCGCTATATTCTCGTCCATATTCAACATCAGCATCGGCTGCGGTGCCATTATCGGTGGAGCGGCACAAAGTTGGATTCCGCTTGCAGACATCGGATTTGTGGGAGGCATCATCGCCATCCTTTCTTTGCTTTATGTCTGGAGGCGGCTGGCCTGTCGGTTCAATCATTGAGAAGGCAAGTTTTGAATAAGATGACGGACGTTTGCTGCATTTTTTAAGAATTCGGATTGATACTGTTCCACTGCTGGGCACTCAGCTCCGGTAGTGGAACAATATTTTTCAAGCAATAGGAAGAAAGTTCAAAGATAATCCATACATTTGCCGAAAACTTATCTAAAGAATACTGTTATGGCACACCGTCTGAACACCAACAAACAATTCATGATCGGCAATGGCATCCTGGCTTTCGCCGTCATCCTCGTGGTTGTCATTTTCGTCTATATGAGCATGCGCCTGCAACGCGAAAACGAAAGAAAACGCTATTATGCCGAACAATACTCCATCTCACTCGTCAAAGGATTTGAAGGAGACTCCGTCTCTGTCTACGTCAATGACAGCCTGCTGCTCAACAAGACCATCGATCGCACGCCGTTTGACATTGATATCAAACGCTTCGCTGACGAAAGCGCACTGATGATAGTGGACAACGCCACGGACAAGCTCTCCCTGTTCGAACTAAGCGAAAAGGGAGGCACCTATCGTTTCGAGAAAGACGGAGAAGAGGTAAGGCAACTGCCCCAGGAACAGTGACTCCCTCTATCTATAAGGAAGTGCGGTAATTCCTCAACTCCTGCCGCAAAGCTTTGGCCTTACCGCCTGTTAACGTATCAAGCAAAGCCCAAAATTCCAGGCCATGGTTCATGACACGGGTATGCGCCAGTTCGTGCAGCAACACATAATCTATCAAATGCCCCGGAAGAAGCAGCAAATAGCAAGATAGATTGATGTCTTTACGAATGGAACAACTTCCCCACCGGCCTGAACTGGCATTTATCCTTACATGATGAAAAGGCAAGCCAAAACGCTTCGACAGCACACACAGACGGGGCGGCAACACCCGCCCGGCATTCTTCCGCAAGGCCTCGCTGATTACTTTTTTTAGCCAGACCTGAAGACTGGAATCGAAGAAATCCGTATTCCGCGGACAAATAATCTGCATCACTCCCGCCTCCGAACGTGCCTGAAATCGAAGGGTATCCATCTCAACAAGTGCCAACTTGAAATATTCCGTCTCAATCCGATAGTTCAAGTCTATCAGCCTTTCATTCCGTTTCGCCTGCGCTTCTCGCAGGCGGGGACGTAACGTCTCAAGCCCCCTACCCACATTATCCCAGGTAGTCCCTGGAGGAACAGTTACCACAAAACCTCCCTCCACCGCCCGAAAGATCAGACGACGGGCACGAGGATTGACCCGTACTACAATGTTCCCTAACTCAGCATCCGCAACCGATTGGCCGGTCATACATTGTTTTCCGCTTTCCGACATCTCTGTTTCTATTAAAATCCACTTGCAAAAGAACGAACTTCCACACAAACAACAAACTTTTTACGCACAAAAACGGACGCTATGTCCGAAAACGAACAGCTGCTAAATTTTATTATAGCTCGTTATCAACAACTTACATCAGCGGCACGGTTCTTGTCATTTCTATCAGCGGAAAACAAAAACAAAAAAGAAGCCAAGTGCTGCAACGTTCTGCAGCCGACTTACGTCTAATAAAACAAAACAAGTAAACAACATTAAAAAAACAGACTGGTATGAAAAAACTAACGACTCTCACTTTCTCTTTTCTTCTGGCAATCTCCATGAGTGCCTGCGCACAATCGTACACCAACCACTTCAGCTCCGGGAACAGTTGGCTGACCGGAAAGGAGATTAAAGCAAGCAAAAACTACGTCACCAAACAAATCAAGGTAAAGGACTTCGAGCAAATAACGGTCAGTGGCAGCCTCGACGTCACCTACACACAGCAACCGGGCAAACCCAAAGTAGAAATCTACACATCGGACAACATCGTCGACCTGCTTGACATTTATGTCAAGGGCGGCAAGCTGAACCTGGGGTTTAAGAAAAACGTAAAAGTTGCCTACAACAAGCTGGAAATCCGTGTAACATCTGAGTCTTTGAATTCGGTCAACATTGCAGGATCGAGCGATTTTAACTTCATCAACGGACTGAAAACCGACCATCTACAAATGAATGTCGCCGGTTCCGGTGACATTACGGCCAACAACATACAATGTTCACAAGGATTTTCAGCCAGCGTGGCCGGATCGGGCGACATCGAATGCCGGCTACTCAAAGCAGACGACGTGAACATCTCCGTAGCCGGATCGGGCGACCTGACGATTGAAAACGCCCAAGCAATCTCGGCAAGCGCAAGCGTAGCAGGATCGGGAACCGTAAAAATCAGCGGCAATGCCGACAAGGCTGATTATAGCGTAGCCGGATCGGGTGACCTCTATGCCACCGACTTCAAGGCACAACGCATCTCAGCCAGCGTAGCGGGATCAGGCGACATCAAATGCCATGCCGTAGAATACTTAAAAGCACGTGTCAGCGGAAGCGGAAGCATTGGCTACAAAGGTAATCCGGAAGTAGACTATCCTGAAAAAAAGAAACTATACAAACTCTAAAACAAGCAACCAAACTTATAAATTCTCTCTGACCTGCCTACGAGCAGAAAAAACCTCAGACAAAGGAAGGCTCATCCCACGAGCCTTTCTTTTTTGCATCCTCCACACCCAAAAAATAAAGGGACGCTGCATCACGCGGCATCCCATTTATTTTAGTTAGTTTCTATAAAATTTTGAGAGAATTGAAACTTCACAGCCTCAAATCATTCTAATAAAGCACACTAACTATTTTTTAAAGCAAATGAAAATGTATATTTAAAAACAATGAAAATTCATCTCTTCTTGGTCTCTATCTTCTTGTCAACGCAGGTCAGACTGTCTATCAGCTCCTTTTCATGGCTGTCGGCAGGATTACCCGAAAGCGCCACGGAGGGTGCGGTCATCTGCTGTCCTATCGTATCAGGGGAAGCCACAACCGCATGATCGTCGAAAACAGAGCGCTGCATGATACTGCCCACTGAGAACATCAGGGCTATAACGGCAGCTGCCTTGACCAACGGAATGCACCGAGAAGTCAGCGTCATGCGCCGGGCCTTGACCACAGGCTTTTCCACCTGTGCCAGCACCTTCCGGTCGAAGTCTTCTCCCGGACAACTCTGTTGCAGGAACTCCTGATATAGAAACAAGTCTTTATAGCGAAGCAGGTGTGCAGGCACCTTCTCACTACTAAAGAACGAACGGAGCCAAGCTTCCTCTTCAAGAGAAGTTTCACATCTCCAATAACGTTCCAATAATTGTTCTATATAATTAGAGTCCATAGTTATCTATATCCATAAATTTCTGTTTCACCTTCTGCCGCGCCCTGAACAAATTCACCTTAACCTGTTCCTCCGTCAAGTGCAAGGCAACGGCTATTTCCTTGTAACTCTGCCCTTCCACATCGCGTAATTGCATAATCAAGCGCTGCTTTTCGGGAAGTTCGCTGACAAGACGATGCACCAACATCAAGCGTTCCTTATTCACCAATCTGTCGTATGGACCCGATGCCTCAGGGGTTTGCTCGGCTTCAGGGGTCAATTCCACCGTGTGCGCGTCTTTCTTCTCGCTACGGTCAATGGCCAAGTTACGGGCTATTGTCACGCAATAGGCTTCTATTGACTCCAATCCGTCCCACTCGTCACGCTTATTCCAAACACGTATCATCGTCTCCTGTACGACATCTTCAGCCTCTGCTCTGTCGAAAGTTATTCGCAAAGCCAGCCGGAAGAGCTTGTCCTTCAATGGAAGGATATCGGTACGAAAGTCGATTCTATGCATCTTCTAATGGATTGACGGTTCAGCAGGAAAAAAGTTACAGCAAGCGACCGTTTTTTTGATTTATTTTCGGATATGAGTTCCTCCTTGCCCATGAATGGCTGATGCCAAGGTAATTACCACTTCGGAGACACCGGCTTCCAGAGCCTCGAAAGAATTCTCCAACTTGGGGATCATGCCACCTTGTATTACTCCGTCAGCCACCAACTGTTTAAATTCGGCTGAATTAATGGTAGGAATAACACTGTTGTCATCGTTCTCATCGCGCAACACACCCTTCTTCTCGAAGCAGTAGACCAAGGTGACATCAAACAAGGCAGCCAGCGCTTTGGCTGTCTCGCCCGCAATGGTATCGGCATTGGTGTTGAGCATGCAACCTTGCCCGTCGTGAGTCAATGGAGCCATGACAGGCACCACTCCCTGTGCTATCAGATCACCCAAGAGGGTGGCATTCACCTGCTCCACATCACCCACAAAGCCATAGTCTATATCCTTCACCGGACGTTTCAGGGAGCGGATGACATTCATATCGGCACCGGTCAATCCCAGTGCATTGACTCCCCTCGCTTGCAAACCCGCCACAATGTTTTTATTCACCAAGCCACCATATACCATCGTTACCACCTTCAATGTCTCGGCATCGGTGATGCGACGCCCGTTTACCATCCGGCTCTCGATACCCAAACGTTCCGCCAAGCGCGTGGCCGAACGCCCGCCGCCATGTACAAGCACCTTCCGGCCTTCAATAGCGGCAAAGTCATCCAACAACTGCCGGAGAGAAGCCTCCTCTTCCACAATCTTCCCCCCCACTTTTATTAAAGTCAGTTTCTCCTTCATATTTATAAATTAAGAATGATGAATGAAGAATGAAGAATTAGCCATTAAATTCACTCCAAGTACGTATAGCCGTACAATCCTGAGCGGTAGTTGGCCAGGAACTCCTTGCCTTCCTCCAACGTGATGCGACCTTCCTTTACCGATTGCGTCACCCACGTCTCCAGTTTGCGCACCAGTTTCTTGGGATTGTATTGTACGTAGTCCAACACTTCCGCCACCGTCTCGCCGTCTATCAACTGGTCGATGGTGTAACCTTTTGAATTGACGGACACATGCACCGCGTTCGTATCACCGAAGAGGTTGTGCATGTCGCCCAATATCTCCTGATAAGCGCCTACCAGGAACACCGCCAGGTAGTAGTTTTCCTTGTCACGCAAAGAGTGCAGAGGCAAGGTTGTAGCATCGGGACGCGAAGTCACAAAGTTGGCTATCTTGCCGTCCGAGTCACACGTCATGTCCTGTAGTGTAGCTTCACGATCCGGCTTCTCGTCCAGGCGTTGGATGGGCATGATGGGGAACATCTGGTCGATGGCCCATGAGTCGGGCAGAGACTGGAAGAGGGAGAAGTTACAAAAGTATTTATCCGCCAACAGTTTGTTCAGCTTACGGAATTCCTCCGGGCAGTGTTTCAACCCCGAAGCGATGGAGTTGATTTCCCGACAGATGCTCCAATACAGCTTCTCTATCTGCGCCCGTGTTTCCAAATCCACAATGCCGTGGCTGAAGAGGTCCAATGCTTCCTCGCGTATCTGTTGTGCGTCGTGCCACGGCTCCAACATGCTGCGCTGGCTCAGGTTGTCCCAGATTTCATACAACTCTTTCACCAGTTCATGCGCATCCTCATCCGGCTCCCAGTCGTCATCCATCTGCGGAAGCGATGCCGTCTCCAGCACCTCGAAGATGAGCACCGAATGGTGAGCCGTCAGGCTGCGTCCTGTCTCCGTGATAATGTTCGGATGTGCCAGGCCGTGCTTGTCCGCCGCATCCACGAAAGTAGACACCACGTCATTCACATACTCCTGTATGCTGTAGTTTACCGAGCTTTCACTATTGCTGCTCCGCGTGCCGTCATAATCCACGCCCATGCCGCCGCCCGTATCCACGAACTCGATATTGAAGCCCATCTTATGCAGTTGCACAAAGAATTGCGACGCCTCGCGCAGGGCGTTCTTGATACGGCGTATTTTCGTTATCTGGCTGCCTATGTGGAAGTGTATCAGCTTCAGGCAGTCTTTCATGTCTTTCTTTTCGAGGAAGTCCAAGGCTTCCAGCAGTTCACTGGA
The DNA here is from genome assembly GCA_944319875.1 of uncultured Bacteroides sp. Taxonomy (GTDB): domain Bacteria; phylum Bacteroidota; class Bacteroidia; order Bacteroidales; family Bacteroidaceae; genus Bacteroides. Next base: position 44,192 of record CALUFR010000050.1, on the reverse strand, counting down.
CGTCAGGCCGAACTTGCTGCCATCGCCTCCACTCTCTTCCCACTTGCCGCTTCCGCTACTGGCCAGCTTGATGCGGATGCCGATGTTGGGGCGCACCTTCAGCTGCTTGGCCACCTTGGCGATGAGGTTCAGCTCATTCAGCTTCTCCACCACGAGGAAGATACGCTTGCCCATCTTCTGCGCCAGCAAAGCCAGCTCGATGAAACTTTCGTCCTTGTATCCGTTGCACACCACCAACGACTCCGGATCCGTGTTCACACCTATCACGGCATGCAGTTCCGGCTTCGAGCCGGCCTCCAACCCCAGGTTGAACTTCTTCCCGTGGGTAATCATCTCCTCCACCACCGGACGCATCTGGTTTACCTTAATGGGATAAATAATGAAGTTTTCGCCTTTGTAGCCATACTCTTCGGCGGCAATCTTAAAACAACAGGACACCTTCTCGATGCGGTTGTCCAAAATGTCGGGAAAACGTACCAGCATAGGAGTCGTCACGTCACGCAATTGCAGTTCGTCCACCAGTTCTTTCAGGTCTACGGCCACGCCGTCCTTGCGGGGAGTCACATACACATGCCCTTTCTCGTTGATGCCAAAGTAGGAAGTGCCCCAACCGGTGATGTTGTACAACTCTTCCGAATCTTCAATACGCCATTTTCTCATTTTCAGTCACTTAGCGGTTTATAGTTAGTATTGATCATTGATTTCACTATTCGAGGACAAAAGTACGCATAAATCCCGTATATTCCAGTCTTTATGCAGCTAAAATGCATCTTTTTTCACAAACCGAGCAACCCTTGCAGGCGGTTCACCGACTCCGCTATCTGGCTACGGTCCTCCAGGCGGCTTCCGTCGAAGGTATAACGGGCCTTCTGATAATGAGGCATACGGTTTGTCAAAGCTTTGCCGATGAATTCGCGAAGCTCTTCGTCCGTCTTTCCTTGGAGAATAGGGCGTTGCTGGGTTGCCACACGCAGACGGCGGAACAAGACATCGATGTTCACGTCAAGGAAAACCGTCATTCCCTGGCGATTCATGTAATCCATGTTGTCGAAGAAACAAGGTGTCCCGCCTCCGACGGAAATCACCACATTCTCAAATTCACCCGCCTCGTGCAGCATATTCCGCTCCAGCAGGCGGAATCCCTCTTCGCCCCGTTCGGCGAAAAGCTGGGGGATGCTGCGGTGGAAACGTTCCTCGATATACCAATCGAGGTCGATGAACTCCAACTCCATGCGGCGGGCGAAAGCCTTGCCCAAAGTCGTCTTACCGGCACCCATGTATCCGGTCAAAAAGATGCGTGTCATACATTTATTTATCGTTTGAGGGCAAAGGTAATGTTTACAAATGAGATTTAATCCTATTTGTTGGACAAAATAACGATGGGCAGCCAAATTCATAACGCGACCGGAATCCGGGACTTAACTATCGGGATATGGCTTTTGGGATTTGGCAAAGGATTCGACCATTATCTTCCTGATTTTCTGCCAGCTTGGCATCTGTTTCAGTTCTTTCCTTATCGGTGCGTCGTACAATAAGAAGAGCAAAAAGAGGAAAATGCAGGTGTATGCCGTCCACCCGTAAACCTGTTTGACGCTTATTTCCATCATTTGCGTCACGAAAGTTTCCATATAATGGGGTATGGAGATTGCCATCCGGCTTATCGTCACATTGTCTATGGCCGCCCCATAACGTGCCATGTTATCCGGAAGGTAATAGGCCAACCCCCTTGTGTAGATGGCCGCCCCGACTACACCGCCCATGACCATGTGCAACATATTGAACACGGACAACGCTTGGAAGAAATGCTGAAAGCTCATGATTTCTTCCAAGCAGGTCATAAATGTAGCACTGAGCACGGCGTAGGCAAAACCACGGCAAAATATCAGTGGATAGAGCTGGGAAATATGGATGTCGGATGAAATCAGGAAATAGCTTCCCAACAAATAGCATATAATCCCGCCCAGCCCGACAATAATCAGCCGCAGGTAGTTGAAACGTCTTACGTGCATCCACCAATAAGCGAACAGGCACCCCGCCACTACACCGGCAAGCGCCGGCCAATCCAGTTGTACGCTTGTCATCGTGCCGTAACGCATCACTTCTCCCAACCAGACTTCTTCCAGCACATGCTCGGTGGCAAGAAACATCTCGACCAAGGTTATCAGGACAAGTATGGGCAACAAATGGCGGTAGGTCCACATCTTCGGCTCAAAAAACGGATGACGGATGGTGAACATGCGCCAAATACAGAAAAAGAGCGTCACGGCAATGACTACGCTCAACTGGCGGATGACCGGGCTGTTCCACCAGTCGTACCAATCGCCGTAATTGAACAGATACGCTATTTCAAGCAAGAGCGTCGCCCAAAGCACCGCCCCCAGCCAATCGATGCCAAACAGGGGAAATTTCTTGAACATACGGAAATGGCGCGTACAGATGGTCAACAGAAGCAGGTCGAGCATCATGACGCCGCCCATAAACAATTGCATGTAATCCCAATGGTAATAGTACATCAGGCAGGCGGCAAGCAAGTCGGACAACTGCATGCTGCCCAAGATGACAATATGCAGCACCGGGAAAAATACGGTGAAATCACGTGTGGGCGTCATCCAAAGCTGGATGTTGGACATACACTCGAACGTGCCTTGTATCTTGCACATGCCTTCGATGAAGCATACCAGCCAAAGCAGAGGCAGGAACGTGATGTGCGGGGCAAGCAGATTGCAAAACAGGACACCCGTAGCCGCCGCACAAAGCAACGTCTTATTGGTAAAACGGAACTTCATGCGGAACAACAAGGGGAAATAGATGGCCATCCCCGCCAGGTTCGCGTAAAGACACATCAAGAGGTCTTCCCGCATCAGGGTTGTCTCTCCCATCATTTGGTTTAACGTCCCGAGGTAGAGTCCGCCGGAAAACTGGAAAGTGACGGCAAGAAACACATACATCCAAGGGCGTATCCGTACAGGAACAAAACTCCTGAACATAGGCATAGAGAAAGGAGGGATAGTTTGCGTAGGTTGGCTCATATCAGTATTTTACTTTACATTCCACATTGAAACCTGTTCTCAGGCGGCTAACCTTGTCCGCCTCATTGCCTTGCAGACGGATGCGGACGGGAACTCTTTGTTCTACCTTCACAAAATTGCCTGTGGCATTGTCCTGGGGAATGAGGGAAAAGGCCGCTCCCGTAGCGTCAGAGATGGATTCTACTACTCCTTTATAGACAACGCCCGGCACGGCGTCGGCCGTAAAGGAGACTTCCGCTCCTTCCCGGATATTCGGAAGTTGCGTTTCCCGATAATTGGCGATGACCCACAGGTCGCCATTGTCCACAATGTCTACCATCGTCTGTCCCGGTTGCACCAACTGGCCTTCGTGGATGCCTTTGCGGCCCGTCACCCCGTCGCAGGTGGCGACTATGACCGTATAAGACAGGTTCAGACGAGCCAAATCTACGGCGGCTTGCGCCAGACGGATGGCCGCTTCGTTTTGTCCCAACCGATGCGTTTGCTCGTCTTTGGTCAGGGAGGTAGAATGTTTCATGCGAAGCACCTGCTCGTAGCGGGCATTGACGGCATCGTATGTGGTCTTTACATTGTCATATTGCTGCCGGGTGACGGCATCTTCTTCCAACAGTTTCTTATACCGTTGCAACTCACGTTCCGCATTAGCTCGTTGTACACGGACTTCCTCAATGGTAGCGTCATTGACACTCAGATTGTTCTGCGTGGTGGCTATCCCGGCATGGGTGACTTGCTGGCCCGCCAAAGCGTTTGCCAAGTCCGCCTCAGCCTGCGCCAGACGCAACTTAAACTCTGCATCTTCAATCACAAGCAACGTATCACCTTTGTGTATCGGCTTGTATTCCTCAAAATAGATTTTCTTGATGAAGCCCTGCACCCGTGTGTTGACGGGAGTGATGTGCTGTCTTACTTGGGCATTGTCCGTATATTCCACATGGCCAAGGTGGAGGAAGCGCGAGCAGACGTAAGCCACGCCTATGGCCAATAATGCGATGACAATCGTATTGTAAACTATCTTTTTTGTTTTTCTTGTAACCATCATATTTTTCTGTTTATAACGTGTGAGTAATGTATTTCATCTTATAGTAATTGTACAGGATGTTAATACGAGCATTTACCAAGCCCAAGTCGGCGGCAAGCTTCATATTACTGGCATCCAACATATCGGTCAGCAATGCCATCTCGTTTTTATACCGGTTGTCCGTCACGCTGTAGTTCTCGTCGGCCAGCCTTACGCTGTTCTCCTGTGTGCGCAAGTCGGTGAAAGCCGTCAGAAAGTTCACGTAACCTTCCTGCACGGCGTTTTCTACTTGTTCCTGCGCCAACTGATGCCGTTCTTGCGCCTGACGGACATTCAGACGCGCCTGTTTCAGCTTCTTGTTGTTCTTGAAGAGTGAAGAAAGGTTGTACCTCACTCCTATCCCGATGTACCAATAATTAAAGTTATTGTCCAACACGGGCACTTCAATGGTGATAGGGCCGTCCAAATGGTCGGCGGCGACAACGGAGATATGTGGCAGGCGTTCGGAACGTTCCTGTTTTACCTTCTGCTCGTTCAGTTGGATGTCTGCCTGCGATTGTTTCAACAGGATGTTGTTGCCAGCCGCTATTTCCTGCCAATCCGCTTCCGTCAGAGTCAGGATTTGCCGCTCCAGCAAGGATGCGTCAGGCATTATTCCCGTATTATCAGGCAGATGCAAGGTGGTGACCAATTGGTGATTGGCTATCTTGCGGGCGTCCTTCACCCTTGACAATTGCAGATTCAGTTGCTCCTTTTGCAGCTCATAGCGCGTAATGTCACTCTTGAGAACCGTTCCCTGCTCCCTGCGGGCTTTCATGTTGTTGATGACTTCCTCAGTCAGCTTCATATTCTTTTCCAACACGCGGATTTGATTGTCCAGCTTATACAGGTTCAGGTAATGTCCTACCAGCAAGAAGCGTACATCCTGCACATTCTTCCGCAAGCCAAGCTCTGCCAACAGTTTGCCAAGCTCCGCCTGCCTGATGCCACTGCTGATGGCTCCACCTGCATAAATGACCTGCTGCGCCTCCAATGCGAAATTGTTGCCGAAGTGTGGCATATCCACCGTCATAGCATTGCCAAAATCCCTGTCCCATAATTTACCGTTGCCCAGATAGCTGGCGGAAAGGGAGACGTTGATGTCCGGCAGGCGTTGCGCCTTAGCTGCTTTAAGTGCTTCTTCGGCAGCTTCCGCCCCTGTCCGGTACGTTTGAATACTTTTACTCTGTTCATCGGCAAGACGGAACAGTTCCTCTATGCCCATCAGCCGAGTTTGGGCACATAAACCCTGGCTGCATAGGACTGCGACATACAACAGCCCTATGAGCCTTTTCTTTTTGCTCATAAATTAAAATAGATTATTGATTATGATTGAATATAGTTATGACGAGAAAAGCAGCAGATTAAATCAGTGCCGCTGCGCCCCATGTGTGGAAATCGTGAATTTTATTCTTGTAGTGTACCGTATGTACTTCCATATAATGCTTGCTATATCCTCATTTTTCTGGCTGCGAAATTAAAGAAAAAAGAGATTGAACGTAACCTTATAGGGCGTGTGTTTTTGATTACTTTAACTATTACGACGAGCCTTGAAACCTTGACGCAGCCTTGGCGCTTTCGGGAAAACCTGTTACCTTTGCATACATAATCAAAACGATACAAACGCCATGCTTACCATCACTGCCGGAGAATTCAATGCCAACCAGCAACACTACCTTGACCAAGTAGACGAGGGAGAAGAACTTATCGTGAAACGCAGCCACGGAAAAAGCTTCATGATTGTCCCCATCACAGAAGAAGATACAACGGACGATGCGGAATACATCATGGAGCCGGACGAGGACTTGGAGCAGGCTATATCAGCGGACGAGTTCAAAAGAAGAGTATTAAACCATATTGAGGAACTGTATAACAAGAAATGATGACTGTAGAATTTCTTCCGCAGGTAGTCCTCTACTTCAATGAACTATCTACCCTCCTCTATGAAAAAAACTATTTTGGGTTCAAGGAAAGTGCCGTAAAGTATGTAGATGAATTAGTAGAGGACATACGATGCAACCTCCACACCAAACTGAAGAAACCCGCCCCGTCCTACTTCAACAAATACGGCAAGCGCATGCGCTACGCTACCTTCCGCAAGAACAAGAATACGCAATGGTACGTGTTCTTCAGCACCTACCGAAAAGAAGGAGAGATTATCTACCTGATACGCTACATCGGCAACAACCATGTATTGGCGCAATATCTATAATTTATGAAGAAACAAAAATACTACGTCGTTTGGGTTGGTGTCAATCCCGGCATCTACGACTCATGGACAGACTGCCAGCTACAGACCAAAGGTTACGAGGGCGCTAAGTTCAAATCGTTCGACACACGCCGGGAAGCCGAGGAAGCCTTCGCCTCCTCGCCCGCCGACTATATCCGTCCGGCAGGCACGCCCGCCCGCCCCAAGCCCTCCACGCCCGTCCTTCCTCCCGACCTCACGGGCAACGCCTTGGCCGTGGATGCGGCGTGTAGCGGCAATCCGGGCATGATGGAGTATCGCGGTGTCCACCTGCCCAGCTTCCAGCAAGTGTTCCACTACGGTCCCGTGTATGGCACGAACAACATCGGTGAGTTCCTTGCCATCGTTCACGCCCTTGCCTTGCTCCGGCAGAAAGGACTGGACATGCCCGTCTACAGCGACAGCCGCAACGCCATCAGCTGGGTGAAGCAGAAGAAGTGCAAGACGAAGCTTCCCCGCAATGAGCGCACCGAAGCTCTCTTCCAGATGATAGAGCGGGCGGAGAAATGGTTACGCGAGAATGCTTATGCCACGCCCATCCGTAAGTGGGAGACGGAGAAATGGGGAGAAGTGCCGGCAGATTTCGGAAGGAAATGACTTTAAGTCCACTACACACATAGCTCTTTAATCTCTTTTTGCAGATTCTCCAAGAACCTTGCCGCATGCGCACCATCCATTTGGGTATGGTGAAACTGAAAAGATATGGTCAATGTCTGTTTCCATAACTGTCGTTTGTATTTGCCCCAAATCAAAAACGGATTATTGAACACACCACTGTACATGCCTACCGCTCCGTCTATCTCATATTGCGCAAGGGCAGACGTACCAATCACCATACTATCCGTCAGGTCATGATTTTGGCAGCTTTCAGCAACTTGCTTCGTTAATCTCAGATAATCGGCATTGAACTGCTGCAAATTATCGGAGAACGGAACATCACAAGAACTGACTTCGCCTTCCCGATTGGCGACAATGGTGCAGACTGCAAGATTGTCATATTGCATTAACTTTCTACCAACAGGAAGCATATAAAACTCTTTGATATTGCTTGCCGCTTTTCCAATGCACCAACACATCAGCATATTAAACTTTAATCCCGATCGCTTGCTGATACGGGAAAGACGGGTCACGTCTATGGTCTTAAAAAAAGTAACCATGGGCATGGGTGCATTCATCCACATCTCAAATGCATATGCACGGGTGGTCTCCTGGGGATTTACTTCTTTCATACAGTATAAATTTAGGACATTTACCTGACCGGACACGCAGTCATCCGGCCCTCCATAGCAGGCGAGGCAAACGCCAACACTTTTCCGGCAGTTTTCAGGTGCTTCCTGAATAGTTTTCAGACGCCGCCTGAAAGGACTTCAGACGCCGCCTGAAAGGCATTCAGGTTACTACCTGAAAAGCATTCAGACAGGACCTGAAAACCTTTCAGGTCCTGTCTGAATATCACCTGAAACGTATGTGATTGATAATCAATAGTTAGTTAAAATCGTATTGAACTACATATCCATCGAACGCAGGCTCGGCGGAGATGCCTTTCGAGCGGAAGATACGCTGTATCTCAGCCTGCTCTTCAGGCGTGATAAGGCGTCTCTTATGCTTAATCTCATAGTATGCCCAACGTCCGAAATAATTATACACTTTTTTCTTCAGCCACACAGAATCATTGTAAGGGAACGTGCGTAGCTGCACCAGCAAGGCGTCAATGCCCCGGGCAAAGCGGCGCATCTCCAAGGCACGGAAGTGAGGACACCGCGGGCCGGCTGCCTGACGGGTAGCGGCAGGTGAGAGGATGCGGATACTGGTAAGGCTGGCAGGCACATCGTTGAACAAGGCCTGGCGGAGGCATTGATCCGCACGGGGACACTCCGCATTGGGACAAAGGGTGTAGCCGGAAGGCAGTTGGGTATAGTCAAAATCCATAGGGTAAAGGTATTAAATCAGTTATTTTGCATGTCATTCAGTCGTTTGTAATAGCCGCCGAGGGCGAGAAGCTCCTCGTGGCGTCCGCGTTCCACAATCTCCCCGTCGTGGAGGACGCATATCTCGTCCGCGCCGCGGATGGTGGAGAGGCGGTGGGCGATGGCGATGGTGGTGCGGGTCTTCATCAGGCGCTCCAAGGCTTCCTGCACCAGGCGTTCGCTCTCCGTGTCGAGCGCCGAGGTGGCCTCATCCAGGATAAGGATGGGCGGGTTCTTCAGGATGGCGCGGGCGATGCTGATGCGCTGGCGTTGGCCGCCGGAAAGCTTGCCGCCGCGGTCGCCGATGTTGGTATTGTAGCCGTCGGGAGTCTCCATGATGAAGTCGTGGGCGTTGGCTATCTTGGCGGCTGCCACCACCTGCTCCATCGTGGCGTTCTCCACCCCGAAGGCGATGTTGTTGAAGAACGTGTCGTTGAAGAGGATGGCTTCCTGGTTGACATTGCCGATGAGCGAGCGCAGGTCGTGGATGCGCATATCCTTGATGTTGACACCATCGATGAGGATTTCACCCTGCTGCACGTCGTGATAGCGCGGCAGGAGGTCTACCAACGTAGACTTGCCGGAGCCGCTCTGTCCCACGAGGGCGATGGTCTTGCCCCGCGGAATGGTCAGGCTGACGTGCTTCAACACCTCGCGCCGCCCGTCGTAACTGAACGTGATGTCACGGAATTCTATCTGACGCTCCAAGCCGGGAAGCGGACGGGGACTGGCCGGCTCCTTGATGGGATTCTCCGCCAGAAGTATCTTGTCGATGCGCTCCATCGAGGCAAGACCCTTGGGAATGTTGTAGCCCGCCTTGGAGAATTCCTTCAGGGGATTGATGACGCTATAGAGGATGACGAGGTAGAAGATGAACGAAGGGGCGTCAATGGTGGAGACATTGTTCAGGATGAGTGTACCGCCAAACCACAGAACGACAACGATGAGGCACGTGCCGAGAAATTCGCTCATGGGATGGGCCAAGGCCTGGCGGGTGGCCACGCGGTTGATGGCGTCACGGTACTCATTGCTGCACTTGTCGAAGCGGGTCGCCATCTTGCCTTCGGCCAGGAAAGCCTTGATGATGCGCAGGCCGCCCAAGGTCTCTTCCAACTGGGACATCGTGTCGCTCCACTTGCCCTGCGCTTCGAGCGACTGGCGCTTGAGCTTCTTGCCCACGGTACCCATCACCCATCCCATGGCGGGCACGACGAGGATGGTGAACAACGTCAATTGCCAGCTGACGGCAATCAGCGTGCCGAAGTAGACGATAATCAGGATGGGGTTCTTGATGAGCATGTCCAACGAACTGGTGACGGAGGTCTCCACCTCAGTGACGTCGCCGCTCATGCGGGCGATGATGTCGCCTTTCCGCTCTTCGGAGAAGAAGGCGAGGGGCAGGCGCAACACCTTATTATATACCTGCATACGGATGTCACGCACGATGCCCGTGCGCAAGGGTATCATCACCGCCGACGAAGCGAAGTAGGCCAACGTTTTCAGCAAGGTCATCACTGCCAGGAAGACGCCCAGGATGAGCAACGTGAGCGAAGGTCCCTGTTCGGCTATCAGCGCGGACACGCCGTAGTAGAAATTGTTTATCACAATATCTTTCATGCCCATGCCCGCCGTGTCCCAGGGGATGAACTCATAGACCTTGGTGTCCATCTCAAACAGTATCTGAAGGATGGGAATGATGAGCGTGAAGGAGAATATGTTGAGGAAAGCTGAGAGCAGGTTGAGGAACAAGGCCCAGCCTAAGTATTTCTTATACGGCGGCACAAAACGGCGCAGGAGTCGAAGGAATTCTTTCATACGTTTACCTATAAATTATATGTATATGCGGGCAAAGATACGCATAATCCGCCAAACCACCCGCAACAAGCACTAAAATGCAACACAAAAGGGCGACAAGCCGGCTTCCGCCCGCTCGTCGCCCTCCCGTTTTTTATGTCTGCGGCTTAATAAGCGCCTCCGCCCAAGGCGCGGAACAGAAGCGCGTTCAGCTTGCAACGGCTCACTTCCAGTTCCAGCAACTCCAACTCGCAAGCAACGTGGCGCTCGTTGGCCGACAACACGTCAAGGTAACCCACAAAGCCTGCCCGGAACAGTTCGTTGGCATCCGTCACCGAACGGTGGTGTACGGCGTTTTCCTCTTGCTTCAGGGCCATCCGCTCACCGGTGACGCGCGTGGCCTCAAACAATCCCACGACTTCCTGGTAAGCCAGTATCGCCTGGCGGTGGTATTCCAGCAAGGCGATGCGTTGTCTGCTCTTGGCGCTCTGCCACATCGCGCGGATTTCATTGCGCTGGAAGAGAGGAGCGGTCAACCCCGCCGCCAGGTCATAGACCAGCGAAGCGGGCGCACTGAACCAATGGCTGAGGTCGAAGGCGTTGAAGCCTGCCGAGCCTCCCAGCACCAAGGACGGGAAGAACATCTTGCGGGCTGCCTGGGCGTCCGACTTCGCCGCCAACAGCCCCAGTTCGGCCGCCTTCACGTCCGGACGGTCAGCAAGGAGCGAGGCGGGAATGCCTTCCTGGATGGGGAATACGGAAGTCTGCAAATCCGCGTACGTGGCCCGCCTCACCTCAAAGGGCAACTTGCCCAGCAACGCCGCGAAAGCACGTTCGGTGTCGCCTATCTGTTGGTCAACCGCCAGCAAGTCCGCTTCCAGTTGCATACGTTTGGACAAGAACTGGTCGACCGACAGGCGCGACACTTCGCCTTCCTTCATCAGTTCGTTCATCAGCAGGTAAGACGCGTGTACCTCCTCGATGGCCTCCTCCAGCACTTCACGCCGGTGGTCAAGCCCTATCAGGTCGTAATACATGCCGGCGGTCTCGGCTATGAGGACGGTCTGCGCCAGCCGCCGGGCTTCCACCGACTCCAACCAGCGCGACACGGCCGCCCGTTTCTTATGGGTGAGCTTCCCCCAGATATCGGCCTCCCAACGGAACCCGACGCCGATATTGAAATCCTTGTAGGGAGACGGGATGTGCTTGTCCGCCTCCAGGTCCGGCGTATTGGTCGTACTGTTGCCCACGCCGTCCATGGTATAATCACCGAAACGCTCCACGCCGGCACCGATGCCCAAAGAGACTTCCGGTAGCAACGCCCCCTTGCCCACACGAGCCTGAGCACGGGCGATAGACACATTTTCCAAGGTCTGCAACAACGAATGGTTATGCAGGAGTGCCGTATCAATATAGGCTTTCAATGTTTCGTCCGGGAAGAAATCCCTCCAGGACATCCGCGCCACCCCGGCGGTATCCGCCCGCAGGTATGTGTCGGGCAAGGTTATTTTCTCGTCCACGGCCAACGACGGTGCCTTGCAACCGGACAAGACCGGCAAGAAGGCACCCGCCACACACAAGCCTAACACGATTGTCTTGAGTTTATGCTTCATCGTCTTCTTCATCATAATTGGTTTTGTTTTTATTGAGCCGTGCAGACAGGCTCTCGAATATCAAATAAAGACCGGGAACCAGGAAGATGCCGACAAACGTGCCGATAAACATACCTCCCGCCGCGGCCGTACCGATGGAACGATTGCCCAAGGCTCCCGCGCCCGTCGCTACCACCAGGGGAATCAAGCCGCAGATGAAAGCGAACGATGTCATCAGGATGGGACGCAGACGGCTGATAGCTCCCTTGATGGCGGCTTCGCGTATGCCCAAGCCCTGATGGCGGAACTGGTTGGCCATCTCCACAATCAGAATCGCGTTCTTGCCCAGCAAGCCGATAAGCATCACCAACGCCACCTGGGCGTAAATGTTATTCTCCAACCCCGCCAGGTAGAGGAAGATGTAAGAACCGAAAATACCGGCGGGCAACGAAAGGAGCACCGCGAAAGGCAGCAACAGGCTCTCGTATTGGGCCGCAAGGAGCAGGTAGACGAACAGCAGGCAGATGCCGAATATCAGGAAGGTCTGTCCGCCCGATTCTTTCTCCTCACGCGTGACGCCGGACCATTCTATCTCATAGCCGCGCGGCAAAGTCTCGTGGCAGATTTCTTCCACCGCCTTGATGACCTCGCCCGTGCTGACGTCTCCCTCGCCCTCGCCGGTCAGCAACGCCGAAGTAAACATGTTGTAACGGGTAATCTGGCTGGGACCATACACGCGATCCATCGTCATGAAGTTGGAGTAAGGCACCACATTGCCCTCCTTGTTCTTGGCGAAAAGGTTATAAAGGTCTTCGGGAGCCATACGGTATTCCGGCGAAGCCTGTATCATGACCTTGTACATCTGCCCGAAGCGAACGAAATTGGACGAATAGAAGCTGCCGATGTAAGCCTGCAACGTCTCCATGGCCTCATTCAGGCTGACGCCCAGCTTGGCGGCCTTCGCCAAATCCACCTTGAGCATATATTGCGGGAAGTTGGGGTTGAAACCGGAAGTCACTCCTTGGAGGCGCGGATCGGCGTTCAGCTTCTCCACCAGGTCGTTCGCCACGGCGGCGAACTCATGGAAATCGCCCGCGGTCTTGTCCTGCAAACGCAACTCGAAACCGCTGGCATTACCGAATCCGGGTACCGCCGGTGGAAGGAAAAACTGGATGTCGGCATCCTTGATGTCCGAAGTACGTTCCTTGTACACCTGCATCAGTTCTTCCACGCTCTGCTCGCGCTCGTCCCACGGCTTCAGGTTAATCATGCCCATACCGTAGCTGGCACCCTCGGTCTCGGTCATCAGGCTATAACCGGCCAACGTGGAGATGCTCTCTATCTCCTCGAAAGGCAACAAAGCCGCCTGCACCTGGCTCAGCGCGTCCTCACTACGCTCTACCGTCGCGCCCGGAGGAGCGTCCACATTAATATATATCATGCCTTGGTCCTCATTGGGGATGAAACCGGAAGGCAGCACCAGGCTCGTACCATACGTGGCCAGCAGGAACACCAGCAACGTGGCGACGGTCACCGACTTGCGGTTCAGGTATTTATGGATGCCCAACTCATACCTCCGCTCAAAACGGAAATACAGTTTATTGTACCACACGAAGAAACGGCGTATCAGAGAACGTTTCCGCTTCTCGCCTTTGCGGTGCGGCTTCAGCAACAGGGCGCACAGGGCGGGCGACAAAGTCAACGCGTTGAAACCCGATATGGCAATGGCCACGGCCAGCGTAAGCGAGAACTGCCGGTAGAAGATGCCGACCGTCCCTTCCATGAAACCTACCGGCACGAACACCGCCGCCATGACCAGCGTAATGGCGATGATGGCGCCTCCAATCTCACCGATGGCCGTCACGGACGCCTTGTAGGGTGACAAGTGGTCGCGGTGAATCTTCACGTGCACCGCCTCCACCACCACAATGGCGTTGTCCACCACAATACCGATGGCAAGCACCAGCGCGAAAAGCGTCAGCATGTTGATGGAGAAGCCCATCAGCTGCATGAAGAAGAAAGTACCGACCAGCGAGACCGGTACCGCGATGGCGGGTATCAGCGTGGAGCGGAAGTCCTGCAAGAAGATGTACACCACGATAAACACCAGCAAGAACGCCTCCAGCAGGGTCTTGAGCACTGACTGGATGGACGCGTCGAGGAAACGCGACACGTCGTAGGCGATGTTGTAATCCATGCCCGGCGCGAAACTGCTTTCCTTGATTTCCTCCATGCGCCGCTTGATGTTCTGTATCACCTCGCGTGCGTTGGAGCCGGGACGTTGCTTGATCATGATGGACGCCGAAGGACTGCCGTCGGTCATGGATATCATGTTGTAGTCTTCCGAGTCAAACTCTATCTCGGCCACGTCCTTCAACCGAAGCAACGAACCGTCGGGCATGGCCTTCAGCACAATCTCGCCATACTCTTCGGGGGTGCTGAACTTACCCGTGTACTGCAACACATACTGGACCTGCTGGGGCAGCTTGTCCGAACTGATGCCCGTCTTGCCCGGGGCGGCTTCGATATTCTGCGCACGGATAGCCTCCGTCACGTCCTGGGGTACCATGTTATAGGAAGCCAGGCGGGTCGGATTGAGCCACACACGCATGGCATAGTCACGGCTACCCATGATTTCCACCAAGCCCACACCGTCGATGCGTTTCAACTCACGCAGGATATTGATGTCGGCAAAGTTATAAACGAATTTCTCCGTATGGGTGCTGTCCGAACTGAACACGTTCAGGTACATCAGCATGCTGTTCACTTCTTTCTCCGTCACCACACCGGCGCGTATCACCTCTTCAGGCAACTCGTCGAGCACGGTGGTCACACGGTTTTGCACGTTCACGGCCGCCACGTCGGGGTCAGTTCCTACCTTGAAATAAATCGTCGTGAGCGACATACCGTCGTTCGTACACACCGTGGTCATGTACGTCATGCCCGGCACACCGTTGATGGCACGCTCCAGGGGAGTGGCGACCGTCTTGGCCATCACGTCGGCACTGGCACCCGTGTAACGGGCCGTCACCGTAACCGACGGGGGTACAATGTCCGGAAACTGGGTTATCGGAAGCGAAGTGATGGACAACGCTCCCAGGCAAACGATAATCACGGACAGTACCGCCGAAAGAATGGGTCTTCTTATAAATAGTTTGAACATAAGGCACGGATTATTTTTCAAGGTTATCCAAACTCAATTCTGCCTCTATCTCCGCGGCGGGAATGGTATCGGCCTCTATCCGCATGCCGTCCTTTATCATCTGAACGCCCTCGTACACGATAACCGTCCCCGGTTCGAAGTCCTGGGTCACGTAGTAGTTCTGATAACGCTCGATGGGATGGAAACTCTTCACCTTTGCCGTACCGGTCGAATCCACCATATATACATAGGTGAAATCCTGTATCTCGAACGTGGACTTCTGGGGTACAAGGCTGATGTGGTCCATGCTGGTCAACATGCGTATCTTGCCCGTCACGCCATGCTTGAGCAGTCCTTCCGGATTGGGGAAGCGGACGCGGAAAGCAATGGAGCCCGTGCCGCGCTCGAAATCACCCTCTACGGCTTCCTGCACGCCCCGATGGGCATACACGCTACCGTCAGGCAATATCAGCTCAATGTTATCCAACTGGCGGTCATGCTCTCCTTGCAATTGGGCACGTTTCAGTTGCAGGTACTCGCTCTCGTTCACTTTATAATAGGCGAATATCTCGGAAATGTCACTCACCGTGGTCAACAGGCTATTGGGGCTCACCAAACTTCCCACCTTGTAGGGAATGCGGTCGATGTAGCCGGTAAAGGGCGACGTGATGGTCGTATAAGAATAGTTCATCGAGGCCAGTTGCCAGTTGGCGCGTGCCTGCTCCACCTTCATTTTCACCACTTCGCGCTGCTTCTCCACCTGCTTCAGGCGGATGGGCGAGATGATTTCCTTGTCTACCAACCTGCCCACGCGTTCGGCTTCATAGTTGGCCATTTCCAACTCCACCTGTGCCTGGCGGTAATTGGCTTCCGCCTCTTTCACCGCTTCCGCATAGTTTTCCGAACTTAGTTTGAACAACGCCTGGCCTTTCTTGACCAGCTGGCCTTCGTCTACCAGCACCTGTTGTACGTAGCCCTCTACTTTCGGCTTGATTTCCACAAACTGGACAGCCTGGATATCAGCCACGTAGGAACGGGGGAACTCAATGTCTGTAGGATTAATGACCGCTACCGGGACAGACTCGTCACTACGGCCGGCAGACGTGTGCTGTTCTGAACGGCACGACGCCACAAGACCCGCCGCAAACGCCAGCAGGGCCATTTCATAAGAAAATAGCTTCATAAATTTTTGTAAGATGTTTGTTTTAGTGGATATATCTATATAGGAATTCTCGTGCCGAAAAATCCCGGCACACAAGAAAAAAGAGGAATAATCAAATGATGAGCAGACAATGGCTCAAGCAAAGCGCCACACCGCTTTTGTCGGGCACGGCAGGTACGACGGGAAAGCCCATGGCCAACGTTTGCGCAGGCCGCATGAAAAGACAAGCCGGATTGAGATCCATACTCAGCCGAACAAGCGGCCGGTGGCGCAGGGTAACCGGACGATAATCCGGATCCGTCCATTCTACCTGGGATTCGATTACATTTATACCTTCGCTGAGGTCTGACATGTCGCACGAAACATTCGCAAACACCGTTCCTCCTTGGGATACATTAATCCATTCATAACCAATGAAATCCAAATGAAGGAGCAAGCACATAAAGAGACAAAGGATGCGAAAGGCCGGTGTGCAGCTTTTCTTGTTATCTCTCTGATATGACTTGTATTTACCCATTTATTTGCTGTTTTGGACGCACAAATGTATGATTTTTTCATTTAATTTAAAGAAGAGGCTTTTTCGTTTTTCAAAGTTTTAACACTTCTCGTTCATGCTCAGATGGCTGAAAAAGTCACGCACATCCATCTATTCGCTAAAAATTCCTATTTTTGCAACGATTTAAAAATACGGATACAACCATGAAAGTAATCGTAGATGACAAAATACCTTTTATCAGGGAAGCCTTGGCAAACATTGCCGATGAAGCCATATACGTGCCGGGCAAAGATTTTACCCCGGACCTGGTGAAAGACGCCGACGCGCTGATTATCCGCACCCGCACCCAGTGCAACCGTGAACTGCTGGAAGGCAGCCGCGTGCGTTTCATCGCAACCGCCACCATCGGCTTTGACCACATCGACACAAAGTTCTGCAAAGAGGCCGGCATTGCTTGGCAAAACGCGCCGGGATGCAATGCGTCGTCCGTGGCGCAATACATGCGCGCGTCGCTCCTCCTGCTCCAACAGGAGAAAGGGTTCCGCTTAGAGGGCAAGACCTTGGGCGTAATCGGCGTGGGAAACGTCGGAAGCAAGGTAGCCAAGGTAGGACAAGAATTGGGCATGAAGGTCTTGCTGAATGACCCTCCCCGCGAAGAAAAAGAAGCGGACGGAGGCTTTTCGCCCTTGGCACGGCTGATGGAAGAATGCGACGTGCTGACGTTCCACGTCCCCCTCTGCCGGGAAGGGCGTTTCAAGACCTTCCACCTGGGTGACGACAACTTCTTTGCCAACTTGAAGCGGCACCCTTTCATCGCCAACACGTCACGCGGCGAGGTCATAGACACGCAAGCCCTGCTACGTGCTTTGGACAACGGCCTTGTGGCGGACGCCGTCATTGACGTATGGGAGCACGAGCCGGACATCAGCCTTGAATTGTTGGACAAAGTATTCATCGGCACCCCGCACATCGCCGGCTACTCCGCCGACGGCAAAGCGAACGCCACCCGCATGGCACTGGACGCCCTCTGCCGTTTCTTCCACCTCGATGCCCATTACCGGATTGAGGCTCCACAACCCGCCTGTCCGCACATCGTGGCACAAGACGAGACAGACGCCTGCCTGCAGATGTACGACCCGCGCAGGGATTGCCAGGCCTTGCGTGCCCACCCTGAACGTTTCGAACAACTGCGCGGCGATTATCCCTTACGCCGGGAAGCCGGGGCATACCAGGTGGATATCATCAAGGAAGAAGTGCCCAAAGCGACATGACCAGCCGCTTAATCACCTTGGGATAGTGCTCATACTCCAAGGCATGTACACGCGCGGCCACATCGTCCGGTGTATCATCCGGATGGACGGGACAACGATATTGAGCAATGATGATACCTTCATCGTAACGCTCATTAATATATTGAATGGTAATGCCGGTTTCGCGTTCACCGGCCTCTACCACGGCCCGATGAACACGGTCGCCATACATTCCCTTGCCGCCAAACTTGGGCAACAACGACGGGTGTATGTTTACAATCCGGCTCGGATAGGCATGCAAGACCATGTCCGGCACCTTGGCCAGGAAACCCGCCAATACGATAAAATCCACCTTATAGCGTGTCAATAAATCCAATACCGCCCCGCCGGTCTCCCATTTCTCCTTAGGGATATAGACAGCAGGCACATTCAGGTTTTCCGCCCTCTCCAGCACTTTCGCCTGCGGGCGGTTCGCCACAACCAATACGACCACCGGACTATCTGATCTGCTCTGAAAACATCGGATGATATTTTCGGCATTCGTCCCGTTGCCAGAAGCAAAAATCGCGATATTTTTCCCCATAAAGCCTCCTTGTTTTTGCACAAAACACTATATTTTGTGCAGAAAACTGCATTTAATTCATCAAATATTTGCGCAGAAAAATAAATATTCATTCCTTTGCAACGCAAAAATAAAGAAATAAACTCAATTTATTAACTAAAAACTTAAAGTTATGTCTGAAATTGCATCAAGAGTGAAAGCGATTATCGTCGACAAATTAGGCGTAGAAGAATCAGAAGTGACTAACGAAGCCAACTTCACGAACGATCTGGGAGCAGATTCTCTTGACACTGTAGAACTTATCATGGAATTCGAGAAAGAATTCGGTATCTCTATCCCCGACGACCAAGCTGAAAAGATCAGCACCGTAGGTGATGCCGTATCTTACATCGAAGAGCATGCCAAGTAATTTTTATCCATCAGTTTTTATCGCATGGAATTAAAAAAAGTTGTAGTAACAGGTCTCGGCGCCGTTACCCCCATTGGCAACAATGTCCAGGAATTCTGGGACAACCTTGTAAATGGAGTTAGCGGAGCGGGACCTATTACTCATTTCGACGCATCTTTATTCAAGACCCAGTTTGCATGCGAAGTGAAGAACTTCAACGCAAACGAATATATCGACCGCAAGGAAGCCCGCAAGATGGATTTGTACACCCAGTACGCTATCGCGGTGGCCAAGCAGGCCGTCACAGACTCCGGTCTTGATGTCGAAAATGAGGATTTGAACAGAATTGGTGTTATATTCGGTGCCGGCATCGGCGGTATCCGCACATTCGAAGAAGAAGCAGGCAACTATGCCCTGACAGGCAAAGAAATAGGTCCTAAGTTCAATCCGTTCTTCATCCCCAAGATGATTTCGGACATTGCGGCCGGACAGATATCCATCCTGTACGGTTTCCACGGACCCAACTATGCCACCTGCTCGGCTTGCGCCACTTCGACCAACGCTATAGCGGATGCATTCAACCTGATTCGTTTGGGTAAAGCCAACGCCATCGTAACCGGTGGTTCGGAAGCTGCTATTGCCGCTTGCGGTGTAGGTGGTTTCAACGCTATGCACGCTCTGTCCACCCGCAATGATTCCCCTGAAACGGCTTCACGCCCGTTCAGCGCCAGCCGCGACGGTTTTGTGATGGGTGAAGGCGGTGGTTGCCTTGTACTGGAGGAACTGGAGCACGCAAAAGCGCGCGGTGCCAAGATATACGCAGAAGTAGCCGGTGTAGGCATGTCGGCCGACGCTCACCACCTGACGGCATCTCACCCTGAAGGATTGGGAGCCAAGCTCGTGATGAGAAACGCTCTGGAGGACGCAGAGATGCAGCCCGAAGAGATTGACTACATCAACGTACACGGCACATCAACCCCGGTGGGAGACATCTCTGAAGTAAAAGCCATTCAGGAAGTATTCGGCAAGCACGCCTACGAACTGAACATCAGCTCGACCAAGTCCATGACGGGTCATCTGCTGGGTGCAGCCGGAGCCGTAGAAGCCATTGCCAGCATCCTGGCAATCAAGAACGGCATTGTGCCTCCGACCATCAACCATACCGAGGGTGACAACGACGAGAACATTGATTATGATCTGAACTTCACGTTCAACAAGGCTCAGAAGCGCGAAATCAACGCAGCCTTGTCCAACACCTTTGGTTTTGGAGGTCACAACGCTTGTGTCATCTTCAAAAAATACGCAGAGTAAGGTCGTGTTACGTAACCAAATAGATAAAATAAGACTCTTGTTCCACAAGGAACGGGAGTCTTATTTTTGTTTTTACCGCATCTTAGGGTTCTTCCCCCGTAACCTGAAGGTCTACCAGCAAGCCCTGCTCCACAAGTCCACCTCGCTCCGTTCTGAAGAAGGAAGACCCATCAATAACGAGCGTCTGGAATTTCTGGGCGACGCCATCCTCGACGCCATCGTAGGCGATATCGTGTTCAAGCACTTCCCGGGCAAGCGTGAAGGCTTCCTGACCAACACCCGCTCCAAAGTCGTACAACGCGAAACGCTGAACAAGCTGGCCGTGGAGATCGGGCTCGATAAGCTTGTAAAGTACACCTCGCGCTCTTCCTCCCACAACAGCTACATGTACGGCAATGCGTTCGAGGCCTTTATCGGTGCCATCTACCTCGACCAAGGATACGAACGATGCAAGCAGTTTATAGAAAAGAAAATCTTCAAGCAGCACATCGACCTGGACAAGATGTCCCGCAAGGAGATGAATTTCAAGTCAAGGCTCATCGAGTGGAGTCAAAAACACAAGGTTGAGGTGTCGTTCGAACTGATCGAGCAGTTCATTGATCACGAAAACAACCCCATGTTCCAAACCGAAGTGCAGATAGAGGGGCTTCCGGCTGGAACCGGCACGGGCTATTCCAAGAAAGAATCCCAGCAGAACGCTGCGCAAATGGCACTCATGAAACTGAAGTCCGACGAGGATTTTAAGGCAGAAATCAAACGGATGAAAGCTGAACATCAGGCCGCAGAAACGGGCACGAACGAGGAGCCGCTTCCCGAAAATGAAGCAATCACCCACGAAATCCACGAGACGGAAGTATCTGTCACCACCGTAATCGAAGCCTCATCTGCTGAGATGCCTGAGAAAGAGAAGCAAGAAACAGAGAAAACTTGCCCTCTTGAAGAAGACAGCTCTTATCCGAAGCAAACACCCATCTGACGTCCTTGTACCACGAGGTCATGATCCTCGGTCACCAACTTCAGCTTTCCGGCCACCTCGTCAAGCGGCAGGGACGAAATGTCATTGCCTTGCAAGGTGACCATACGGCCGAACTGCCCAGCGGCAATCAATTCCGTGGCGTGTCCGCCCATGCGGGTGGACAGATTGCGGTCGAAAGGCGTAGGTGAGCCTCCGC
Source organism: uncultured Bacteroides sp. (assembly GCA_944319875.1). Classification (GTDB taxonomy): domain Bacteria; phylum Bacteroidota; class Bacteroidia; order Bacteroidales; family Bacteroidaceae; genus Bacteroides. The sequence goes on along the minus strand of CALUFR010000050.1, from coordinate 23,022 downwards.
GCTGAATATAACCCAGCACCGTTTCGCGCGTCTCAATTCCTGTCTCATATTCTATTTCCTGAGCAATATACTCCCCTGCCCGCTTTCGTCCGTCAGTGGGGATGCCTTCGGCCACCACCACAATAGAATAAGGACGTCCCTTACGCAGACGACTTAGAATGACCTCACCGACATTATGGATATTATAAGGGATTTCTGGTATCAGAATCACATCGCCCCCACCGGCCATACCTGAATACAAGGCAATCCATCCGGCCTTATGCCCCATCACCTCAATAACCATCACGCGTTTGTGCGAGCTGGCCGTAGAGTGAAGGCGGTCGATAGCATCGGTGGCAATGCTCACCGCCGTGTCAAAGCCAAAAGAGAAATCCGTCCCCCAGATATCATTGTCAATAGTCTTCGGCACAGATACAATATTCACCCCCATCGCCGCAAACTTGGCCGCTGTCTTCTGGGTGCCGTTTCCACCGATACACACCACACAATCCAGCCCCAGTTCCTTGATATTCTGCACAATCAAAGAAGGTTTGTCTACACCTTCCATCAGCCCTCCCCGCTTGAAGGGCTTCTCACGCGACGTGCCGAGCACCGTGCCTCCCAATGTTAGCAACCCCGACAAAGAGTCTTCGGTAAACACTTCTACATCCTTGGTCATCAGTCCTTGAAAACCACTATGAATACCTACAACCTCCATGCCATAGTGCCGAATGGCCGTTTTGCACACACCACGGATTGTCGCGTTAATACCCGGACAATCACCTCCTGAAGTTAAAATACCTATTCTCATACAGCAACCTCCATTCTTAACATCCCCCAAACAGGGAAAAGACTTTATCATTCTGTCGCATAAAGTGGTCAATCTATCTGCCTGCCACATGAATGCAGCTGTAAAGATAGAAAAAAAACGGAAAAAAGATAGAGATAACCGGAAATAAGATTACTTTTGTGTGCAGAATCTGATTTCAACAAGAAGATGAATATAACGCGATTTCTCAACAACCTCTATTTCAGCTCTCGCGCAAAGGAAATAGACCAGTATGCCGGACACGCTGGAGAAATACAGCACCGTGTACTGATGCGCCTCGTAGGCAAAGCAGCACGGACGGAATGGGGCCGGAAATATGACTTCAGCTCCATCCGCACGTACGAAGACTTCAAGAACCGTCTGCCGATACAGACCTATGAAGAGATCAAACCCTACGTAGCCCGCTTACGAGCCGGAGAACAGAACCTGCTGTGGCCGTCGGAAATACGCTGGTTCGCCAAGTCGTCGGGTACCACGAACGACAAGAGCAAGTTCCTGCCCGTCAGCCAGGAATCGCTACACGATACGCACTACCGCGGTGGACAGGACGCTGTAGCCCTCTACCTGCGACAAAACCCTGAAAGCCGCTTCTTCTCCGGCAAGGGACTGATATTAGGCGGAAGCCATGCCCCCAACCTGAACACGAATCACAGCCTCGTGGGCGACCTCTCGGCCATTCTGATAGAAAACCTCAATCCATTGGTCAACTATATCCGCGTGCCCAGCAAGGCGACGGCGCTGATGGAACATTTTGAGCCCAAGATGGAAGCCATCGCCCGCGAAGCCATCCCCGCCAACGTCACCAACCTGTCTGGGGTGCCGTCGTGGATGTTGGTGCTCATTAAGCACATCCTGGAGAAGACCGGCAAACAGACCCTGGAAGAAGTGTGGCCCAATCTGGAGGTATTCTTCCACGGCGGAGTGGCCTTCACGCCCTATCGTGAGCAATACAAGCAAGTGATACGCAGCCCGAAGATGCACTACGTAGAGACTTACAATGCTTCGGAAGGCTATTTCGGCACACAGAATGACCCGGCTGACCCGTCCATGCTGCTCATGATAGACTACGGCGTATTCTACGAGTTCATCCCGCTGGAAGACGTGGGCAAGGATAATCCGCGTGTATATTCATTAGAGGAGGTGGAACTGGGCAAAAACTACGCCATGGTTATTTCAACTTCTGCCGGACTTTGGCGATACATGATAGGCGACACGGTGAAGTTCACCAACAACCGTCCCTACAAATTCATCATCACGGGACGCACGAAACACTTCATCAACGCCTTTGGTGAAGAGCTGATTGTAGACAATGCCGAGAAAGGACTTTCCAAAGCCTGCGCTGCCACGGGAGCGCAGATTACGGACTACTCCGCCGCCCCCGTCTTCATGGACGAACATGCCAAGTGCCGCCACCAGTGGCTGATAGAATTCGCGCAAATGCCGGACGATTTAACCAAGTTTGCCCGTATCTTGGATGATACATTAAAAGAAGTCAATTCTGATTACGAGGCTAAACGACAGAACGACCTGGCTTTACAACCGTTGGAAATCATCGTGGCCCGTCAAGGCCTCTTCCACGACTGGCTGGATCAGAAAGGCAAGCTGGGCGGACAACATAAAATACCCCGGTTGAGCAATACGCGCGAGTATATCGAAGATATGTTGAAACTAAACCAATAAACGAACCAATGAAGACAATAAACATTACAAGCATAGAGAAAAACCAAAGAACTCCGGAACTTATCGGTAAATTATTGCAGATCTGGGAAGCTTCCGTCCGCGCCAGCCACCATTTCCTGACAGAGGCCGATATACTCCAGCTGACTCCGCAGGCCGAAGGAGCCTTGCAATACATTGATACGTTGTGGGTCATGCAGGACGAAGAACTCCCCATCGGTTTCATGGGCGTACAGGAACGCAAGATCGAAATGCTCTTCCTTCATCCCGACTATTTCCGCAAAGGCTTGGGCAAAGTGTTCGTTGAACGCGCGTTCGACGAATTGAATGTGGAATATGTTGACGTCAACGAGCAGAACCCCAACGCTACGAAGTTTTACGAACGAATGGGCTTCAAGGTATTCAACCGCACCGAATGCGACAGCGAAGGAAACCCCTTCCCCATTCTGGAAATGAAGCGATAAATACTGCGCCATCCTGTTTCATCACATAAAAACTTCCCGTCCAAGGATACTACTTCCCCGAAAAAGCGTAACTTTGTACATTCAAACAGGAAATAATAAGACTGACGATATGGAACATCAACTGCTTATCTACAACACACTGACCCGAAGGAAGGAAGTTTTCAAGCCACTGCACGCCCCCCACGTGGGCATGTATGTCTGCGGACCTACCGTCTATGGTGACCCGCACTTGGGACACGCCCGTCCGGCCATTACTTTCGACCTGCTCTTCCGCTACTTAAAGCACCTGGGCTACAAGGTGCGCTATGTGCGCAATATCACCGACGTGGGTCACTTGGAGCACGATGCCGACGAGGGCGAGGATAAGATTGCCAAGAAAGCCCGCCTGGAGCAATTGGAACCGATGGAAGTGGCGCAATATTACACCAACCGTTACCACGAAGCGATGGATGCGCTGAACGTGCTGCGACCCAGTATCGAGCCACAGGCCAGCGGACACATCATCGAACAGATAGCACTGGTAGAGGAAATTCTAAAGAACGGCTATGCCTATGAAAGCCAAGGTTCGGTGTACTTCGATGTGGCCAAATATAATAAAGACCATCACTACGGCAAGCTTTCCGGCCGTAACTTGGAGGACGTACTCAATACCAGCCGCCAGCTGGACGGACAAGAGGAAAAACACAACCCGGCTGACTTTGCCCTGTGGAAGCATGCCCAACCCGAACATATCATGCGCTGGCCCTCACCTTGGGGCGAGGGTTTCCCCGGCTGGCATTGCGAGTGTACAGCCATGGGACGCAAGTATCTGGGCGCACACTTTGACATTCATGGCGGCGGTATGGATCTCATTTTCCCGCATCACGAATGCGAGATTGCCCAAAGTGTGGCCAGCCAAGGAGACGACATGGTGCACTACTGGATGCACAACAACATGCTCACCGTCAACGGACAGAAAATGGGCAAGAGCTACAACAACTTCATCACGTTGGAAGAACTTTTCAACGGCACACATCCCTTGCTGGAGCAAGCCTACACTCCGATGACCATCCGCTTCTTCACCCTCCAGGCACACTACCGCAGTACGGTGGACTTCGGAAACGAGGCGTTGAAAGCCGCTGAAAAAGGACTGGAACGCCTGATGGACGCTGTCAGCGGACTGGAGCGCGTCACGCCTGCCAAGACATCCAGTGTGGAGGTAACCCCTTTGCGCCAGAAATGTTACGAAGCCATGGACGATGACCTGAACACACCGATCGTCATCGCCCACCTTTTTGAAGGTGCCAAGATGGTGAACAACCTGCTGGCAGGCAACGACACCATTACCGCCGAAGACCTGAAGGAACTGAAAGAAACCTTCCATCTCTTCTGCTTCGACATTCTGGGCCTGAAGGCCGAAGCCACGTCGAACGCCGCCCGCGAAGAAGCCTTCGGACACGTAGTGGATATGCTTCTCGAAGAGCGTGCCAAAGCCAAGGCCAACAAAGACTGGGCTACCAGCGACAAGATACGCAACGAGCTGACCGCCCTGGGCTTTGAAATCAAGGACGGCAAAGAAGGCACGGAATGGAGACTGAATAAGTAAACACGGGGCACAATCCCCCGATTATAAACAACTGAGGCTGCACCCACTCTCATGCGGGATGCAGCCTCAGTTGTATCATCCTTTCCCCATCCACAGACAGGCATCATAACACAGCGCTTCATGGCGTTCTGACACCGTACTTCGTGAGGTTGTCACGAAGCACGGCCTGAGGAGGTAACGAAGCGTTGCGTCAGAACCTCAGGACACGCTTCCTTAAGATGCAAAGACTCATTTCTGTCAAGAAACAGAAAAATCACGCGATTTCATTACGAGCAAAAGCTATGCTCCTCCTGCAATATAATGCTCAAATCATACAGTTAAAGGATAAAATTGTTACATTTGCGACAGGAAAAACAACAGAATATGACACCACAAGAATTCTTCAAGAACGACCGGTTTGCCGACAGCGTTGGTATCGAACTGATAGAAATAAAGGAAGGTTATAGCAAAGCACAACTGAAAATCACAGACACGCACCTCAATGCCGGCAACCGCACCCAAGGCGGAGTCCTCTTTACCCTGGCCGATCTGGCATTGGCAGCAGCCGCCAACTCACACGGAACCTTGGCCTTCTCCCTTTCTTCCAACATCACTTTCTTACGTGCAAGCACCACAGGAGACACCCTCTATGCCGAAGCGCACGAACGATATACCGGGCGCAGCACAGGATATTATCAGATAGACATTACAAATCAACGCGGTGAGCTGATTGCGACTTTCGAGTCAAGCGTATTCCGCAAGTCCGACCCACTGCCCTTCCGCCTATAACAGGCGAAAGCCCGACCATTATTTCTCTACGATGCAGTCCAGCGGATAACGATTGCCACGCACACCGGTCAAGAACGCCTTGGCTGATCCGAAGCTGAGGTACATATCCAGGCGAATGGGCAGGTGATTGTCATCATCGGAGATAAAGAACGTGATGACTTCTTTCTCTTCTTTCTTTTCGCCTACGTACTCCACAAACGAGAATACCAAGCAGCGGTATGTATTCCCGTCTTTGGATTCAACATTCTCGATGCCGCGATATATCAGTGTCTGTTGTTCTACACGACGGCCCGTAGCCATGGGGAAATGTATCTTATCACCCACTTTATAGTCATCGGGGTTCCAGGAACGGGCTTGTCCCAAGATACTCAGCATGTCGAAGATGCAACGGCTATCCTCGTATTCCATCTCCTGTGGCTGACGGTCGGCGGGCTTGTAAAAGGTACGGCGTTGCTTGACATGCGACACACCGTCACGGTAGGAAAACCACGCCTCATCCCGCGTGTGGCGCTTACCTTCCTCAGCGGCCTTACAGAAATATTGCGGTTCCAGGCGATCGGTAACATGGCAGGTCAGCGTGTCGCGCATCTTGAAGAAAAAGTCGGCCCGCTTGCTGGTATGCGATTTCAATCGGAAGCAATAGCCGTCTTTTCCCTCATAGACCGCCTTGTCTGTGGTCAGCTCGGCATAACCCACCTTAATCCAAATAAACTTCCAGTTAAACATCAAGTCGTATGAGATTTGTTCGCCCGGCAGGAAGGCGGTATTCTCCGCCGAGCATTGAGCCTGGAGGGACAAGGGAGAAAGTCCCATGACACTTACCAACAGGAATAAGGCCAGCCATTTCCCGGCCTTATCCATCGACCGCAAAGGACTTGTGCCTTTATCGGTTCGTATTGTTCCTTTGTTTGTTTTTCTTTTCATCAGGCTTTTGTTTTTTAAGATCTAACGGTTTCTGCCTATCAAGGGACCTGTCAAGCAAGTTCCAAGTCTGTTGCAGTTCAAAATTGGCTTTCAGCTCGAGTACCTGGAAATAGTAATAAACCATCTCGGGCTGTATATGTTTCTCAAAGTCACCGGTGTCCCACTTCCCGTTTTTGTTCTTGTCTGCTATCAGACGAGCGCCATACTTTCCCGGTGTCAGGTAATAAAAATCGGCCTTCCCATCGACAACAGACACGGTACGTACCACGTTGTCCTGTGCATCCAGCAATTCGACGAAGGAGGTAGAGTCCGCACCGGCAATATCGAAAAGGATGGTGCCATACTCCTCCAAAGCCTTTACCTTAAACTCCTGCTTCACTTTGTCTGTGGTCAGGCCGTAAAGTCCCTGAATGGCAGCCGAGTCCACCGCGAACAGATAGCTCTCACCCAGCTCAAAATTGGGAAAGACGTTGTAGGCCTTCAAGTCCAGCGAGTCGCGCTGAAAATCAAAAGGTATATCTTGCCACAAGGTGTCTACCTTATGCTGCATGTGGAAGGCTGCCGTATCAATGCGTGCCAAAGGCTCCTGAAAGGTAAGGGTGATATAGTCGTAAACATCCATCGAAGAAGGAGCGTAGACATCTACCGGCAGGAACTCCGTCGGGAGGACTGGTTCTGCGGGCTCTATCACATTGCCGTCGGCATCGCGTTTCTTTTTCTTCTTGGCTTCCTTGCGCAAGGTCTCCAGAGTCTTTTCGTCCTGCTCCTGTTTCTGTTTCCGCTGCTTTTCGTAGCTCAGCTTCGATTGCAGGCGCAAGGTATCTGTCCGCGGCACCAGTTTTCCCAGTGAATCGGTTTCCAGATAGGTGATTTCCGCCTGTAGCGTATCACGCTTATACAGCAGAGAGTCTCTGATCCAGTAGTGTATTGTGTCGTTGCGCCCGGTGGTTTGCTCCACCACAAAGGCGTCGCGCTCATCAAAGTTAAGCCCTCTGAGCAAAGGCAGGCTATCGGCCGGCGCCGTAAAGTAGAGGGAGAATTTCTGAGGCGTCAGACGCTCGCTTTTGGCCAGGCGCTGATTATAAGAGATTTCCTTGAAACACCGCAACAGGATATCGTCCGGCAGGTAATGGGTGTACTGACGTTCGATGATGGTATCAATGGTCAGGGAGTCAATCCACGTGGTGTCTTGCCGCATGCGGAACTCGTAACGCGGCCTGATGAGGGAGTCTTGCCATGCGATTTGCTCAGCCGGTTGTGAATAAAAATAATTCTGGTCGGCATCCTGCAAGGCATAAATGCGATAAGTGCCCGGTGCCACTCCACGAATGGAAAAGCGCCCGCGGCTGTCCGTACGCCCTACGCGTTCAAAGGGCAAGGATCGGAAGGCCGTATCAGCCAGATTGGACTGAAGGCCGACCAGCATTCCTTTCACCGGCTCCAGATTGGAAGCGTTGAGCACAACGCCCGACACCGCCATCGTATCCAGCCGTCCACCCGTAGAGAAGGTAAACGTAAACTGCTCCAGCGGATTGCTTTCGTTGTTGTCTTGGATAGCGTCGCCGAAATCAATCGTGTAGGTAGCATCGGCCTTCATCGTATCCTGGAAGTTGACTATCACCTTCTTGCCGTTCGTCTTAATTTCAGGTTGTTGGACTTGGGGCGGGGAAATCACGACTTTCTCGCCCGCGTTATCCAGTTTTATGTATTCATCGAACGCGATGGTCACACGATCGCGCTTGTAATTCAGCTGGCCCGGCTTCGGCGTACTCTGCACGAATACAGGAGGCTCCTCGTCATAAGGTCCGCCCTCAATACGACCGATACTGGCACATGAATACAGCATGACGCCCAGTATGATAAAAACAGGCAGACGCCGCATGCGGGATACATCCGACTTGCCAAACAGAAAACGCTTCAATTTATTCATATCCATTGAGTCTTGCCTCCAAAGGAGTCTGACAAAGATACAACATCTATCTATAAGGGAAACAGAAAGGCCGTTTTTTTTAGATTTTTATCACAACAAAGGCAAATGGATACGCAAAAGAAAGGCATCGGAATGGCGAAGGAAAGAGGGCGCCTTGTCCAAAGAAAAGGCGAGCGCCTTTTGGAACTTAAATAGAAGAAAATAAGCAAAAAGAAAAAGAAGCCGCACGAAAAGCGACGGTGTTTTTCATGAATACAGGTAGAATTCTCTGAAACATAGTTAAAAAACACACAGATAGCAATCCATTCTATAGTAAAAGCGGTACTTTTGCAAGGCCGAAAACTTGGAACTCATTTTGAGTTTTCAGTTTACGGCATTTCCACGATAACATAATTATTAGATTGACATTACATAATTAGACACAGATAATAAAGTATGAAGAGTAGATTAGTTTTATTGGCATGTTGCCTCGCACTGCTCAGCAGTTGCGGTGGAGGTAACAAAGGCGCCGGGAATGCGCCGGAGTATGCAGTATTGGAAACTCAGGCAACGACTGCCCACTTGACCAACAGTTACCCCGCGACCATCCGTGGTAAACAGGATGTGGAAATCCGCCCCATGGTCAGTGGATTTATCACCAAGCTGCACGTGGACGAAGGTTCGGTGGTAAAGAAGGGACAAGTATTGTTTACCATTGACCAAGTACAATACAAAGCCGCCGTGGAAACGGCCAAGGCTGCCGTAGCAACCGCAAAAGCCGCTTTGCAGACACAACAATTGACGACAGAGAATAACCGTGAATTGAATAAGAAAGGCATCGTGAGCGACTATCAGCTGAGCACATCGGAAAACCAGCTGGCCCAGGCGAAAGCTGCACTGGCTCAGGCCGAAGCTTCACTGACGAACGCCAAGCGTAACCTGGAGTACACGGAAGTGACCAGCCCGAGTGACGGTATCGTAGGCCAGGTGCCTTATCGTATCGGTAGCTTGGTCAGCGCTTCGATAGCTACACCTTTGACTACGGTGGCCGACAACTCGTCCATGTACGCTTATTTCTCCATGACCGAACGCCAGCTGCTGAATCTGATTAAGGAAGGCGGCTCGCAAAAGGATATTCTGGAAAAGATGCCTAAGATTCGTTTGCAACTGATTGACGGAACACTTTATCCGGATAGCGGACGGGTGGAGACCATCAGCGGTGTGATAGACCCGACTACGGGTTCGGTCAGCATGCGTGCCATGTTCCCCAACGAGCACAACGTGTTGCGCAGTAACTCGACGGGTAATGTGATTTTCCCCAATGTGCTGGAGAACGTGATTCTGGTACCCCAATCGGCTACGACCGAAATTCAGGATAAGAAGTTCGTATTCGTCGTACAGGCGGACAACACCGTGAAGAACACGGAAATACAAGTATACCGTTTGAACGACGGGAAAAATTACTACGTGACAAGCGGATTGAAAGCCGGTGACCGAATTGTGATAGAAGGAGTGCAAGCCCTGCATGACGGACAGGCCATCACGCCTATCACGCCCGCCGAGAAAGAAGCCGCTTACAAGCAGGCACTGGAAGACCAGCGGAACGGAAACATTCAGTCGGCATTCCAATAAAATAATGAAAAAGGAAGAATTGAGAATGAAGAAAAACTTGCCGGTTGGAATTCGTTCTTAAATTCTGAATTAAAACTTAGTAAAAAATGGCGGATGAAATAATGAAGAACCTCCTGATGTAGGTAAGTGCTTCATTCTTCATTCTTAATCCTTAATTAATAAAGTATGAACTTAGCCAGATTTATAAACCGTCCGGTATTGTCAACGGTGATTTCTGTCCTGTTGGTTATCTTGGGTTTCATCGGACTGGCCACGCTGCCGGTCACCCAATATCCGGACATTGCGCCTCCTACGGTCAACGTGAGCGCAAACTATCCGGGCGCAAATGCCCAAACCGTGCTGAATGCGGTTATTTCACCGCTGGAAGACCAAATCAATGGTGTGGAGAACATGATGTATATGACGTCCGACGCATCCAACAACGGTTCCGGCTCCATTACGATTTACTTCAACCAGGGAACTGACCCGGACATGGCGCAGGTGAACGTGCAGAACCGCGTAACCGCTGCCCAGGGCTTGCTGCCGCAGGAAGTAACACAAATCGGTGTGACCACCCGTAAGCGCCAGACCTCTATGCTGATGATTTTCACCATCTATGACATGGAGGACAAGTACAACATCGAGTTTATCGAAAACTACGGAAATATCAATGTCATCCCTGAAATCAAGCGTGTCGCCGGTGTAGGTGACGCCTTCGTGATGGGTGCGGACTACTCCATGCGTATTTGGCTGAAGCCTGACGTGATGGCACAGTACGGATTGATTCCCGCGGACATCAGTTCCGCCTTGGCTGAACAGAACATTGAGGCGGCTCCGGGACAATTCGGTGAGCGCAGTAACCAAAGCTTCCAATATACGATCCGTTATCGTGGACGTCTGCAGACTCCCGAGGAATTTGAGAACATTGTCATCAAGGCGTTGGCCGACGGTGAAGTGCTTCGTATGAAAGATGTGGCAACCATTGAGCTGGGACGTAATACATACGGCTTCGACAATACGGTGGACGGACACAAGGGCGTCAGCTGTATCGTTTACCAGATGGCCGGTACCAATGCGACACAAACGATTCAGAACCTGGAGAAAGTATTGGAAGACATGCAGAAATCCATGCCTGCGGGCTTGGGTATCAATATTGCGCAGAGTGCCAACGACTTCCTCTTCGCTTCTATCCATGAGGTAGTCAAGACCTTGATAGAGGCGTTCATCCTGGTGTTCATCGTGGTGTATATCTTCTTGCAGGACATGCGTTCTACGTTGATTCCTGCCATTGCTATTCCGGTGGCGTTGATTGCAACATTCTTCGTATTGAAGATTATCGGTTTCAGTGTCAACTTGTTGACTCTTTCGGCTATGGTGCTTGCCATCGCGATTGTGGTGGACGACGCGATAGTCGTCGTCGAGGGCGTCCATGCGAAGCTGGACCAAGGCTATAAGTCGGCCCGTCTGGCAGCTATCGACGCCATGCACGAGTTGGGCGGTGCCTTGGTATCCATTACACTGGTCATGATGTCCGTGTTTATCCCTGTGAGCTTCATGGGCGGTACAGCGGGTACGTTCTACCAGCAGTTCGGTCTGACCATGGCCATTGCCATCTTCTTCTCCGCCGTGAACGCCTTGACGTTAAGTCCGGCACTGTGCGCCATCTTCCTGAAACCGCACAACACGGAAGGAGGCCATGAAGCCTCGTTGAAAGAACGCATCGGCACGGCCACGAAAGAAGCGCGTAAGATTTGGATTCAGCGTTACGCCCAAGGTTTGGGTAAATTCATGAAACCAAAACTGACCATTCTCTTTACGATTGTTGCTATCTTGGGTATGATTTTCGGTATGTTCAGCTTTGAGGAGCATCCGGTGCTGTGTCCGATATTCATTGTCATCAGCATCATGGGTGTTGCCGGTATGACGACCGACGAATTCAAACACTCGTTCAACAGTTCGTATGATTCAATCTTGGGCAAGTATAAGAAACAGGTACTGAAATACATCCAAAAGCGTTGGTTGAGCGGTGGATTGGTAGCTGCTTCCATTATTTTGCTGGTGGTGTTCATGCAGATTACCCCGACGGGTATGGTGCCGAACGAAGATACAGGTACCATCATGGGTGCCGTGACATTGCCTCCCGGCACTTCACAGGAACGTGCACAGGAAATATTGGCCCGTGTGGATAGCCTGATTGCCGCTGAACCTGCCGTACAGTCACGTACTGTGATTTCCGGATTCAGTTTTATCGGCGGTCAAGGTCCCGGTTACGGTTCGGTCATTGTCAAGCTGAAACCCTGGGAAGAACGTTCGACGATGCAGAACTCAACCGTTGTCTATGCGACGTTATTCATGCGTGCGCAAAAGGTAATCAAGGAGGCGCAGGTACTGTTCTTCGCTCCGCCTATGATTCCGGGTTACTCCATTTCTACCGATATCGAATTGAACATGCAGGACAAGACCGGTGGTAGTTTGGATCGTTTCTACGGTGTGGTACAGGACTACATGGCCGCTTTGCAGGAACGTCCGGAGATTACTTCTGCCGCCACGAACTTCAACCCCAGTTTCCCGCAATATCAACTGGATATTGACGCTGCCGCTTGTAAGCGTGCCGGCATCAGTCCCAGCAGCATTTTGAGCGTGATGCAGGGATATTACGGTGGTCTTTATGCGTCAAACTTCAATAGCTTCGGTAAGATGTTCCGTGTGATGGTGCAGGCCGAGCGCGACGCAACAAAGGACTTGGAGTCACTGGAAAGCATTAAAGTGCGCAACGATCAGGGAGAGATGGCTCCCGTCAGCCAATTTGTGAAACTGACGAAAGTCTATGGACCGGATGTCATCAACCGCTTCAACCTGTACACCTCTATGAAGGTGATGGTAAGTCCGGCTACCGGCTATACTTCCGGTCAGGCTCTGCAAGCCATTGCCGAAGTAGCCGACCAGACCCTGCCCGCCGGATTCGATTACGAGTTAGGTGGTATGGCGCGTGAGGAGGCAGAAACGAGTGGAAGTACAACAGGACTTATTTTCATCCTTTGCTTTGTGTTCGTTTACCTGCTGCTGAGTGCGCAGTACGAAAGTTACATTCTGCCTTTGGCCGTGTTACTTTCCGTACCGTTCGGTTTGTTGGGTAGCTTCCTCTTCGTAAACGGTGCCAGCCTTATCGGCGGTATCCCGGCCTTGCAAATGATTATCGGCACCATGTCCAACAACATCTACATGCAGATTGCCTTGATTATGTTGATGGGTCTGTTGGCGAAGAATGCCATCTTGATTGTAGAGTTCGCCCTCGACCGTCGTAAGATGGGTATGAGCATCACGTGGGCAGCCGTCCTCGGTGCCGCCGCCCGTCTGCGTCCTATCTTGATGACTTCGTTGGCCATGGTCATCGGTCTGTTGCCGTTGATGTTTGCCAGCGGTGCCGGTGCCAACGGTTACCGTACATTGGGTACGTCGGCCATCGGTGGTATGTTGATTGGTATGATCTTGCAGATTTTCATCGTGCCGGCTCTGTTCGTAGCCTTCCAGTACTTGCAGGAGAAGGTGAAACCGATGGAGTGGGACGATGTGGATAACTCGGACGCAACCGCTGAGATAGAACAATACAGTAAATAATAATTAAATGAAGAATGAAGAATCGTCCCTTTGGGACAAAATGATGAATCGCCCTTTGGCATTCTTGAGAATTCTTCATTCTGAGTTCTTCATTCTTCATTAACTTGTTCTTCATTCTTAATTTAAAATATATATGAAAGGAAAGATTATAACTCTGATGTGTGCGACCGCTCTTTTGAGCAGTTGCCACATCTATAAAGCTTACGACAGACCGGAAGACATCGTTGCGGAAGGGCTGTATCGTGACACGGTTTCCATAACCGATACGTTGGTTTCGGATACCGCCAACTTCGGCAATGTGCCTTGGAGGGAAGTGTTTACCGATCCCCAACTGCAAGGCTACATTGAGACGGCTCTTACCAACAATGCTGATTTGCGCAGTGCCATGCTGAGTGTAGATCAAGCCAAGGCAGCATTGATGTCGGCCCGTTTGGCCTATCTGCCACAACTTGCCTTATCGCCTCAAGGTACTATCAGCAGCCTTGACGGCAACACTCCATCTAAGGCTTACCAAATCCCGGTAAGTGCCAGTTGGCAAATCGATTTGTTCGGACAAATCTTGAACCCGAAGCGTGCCGCACAGGTTTCATTGAAGCAGGCTCAGTTCTACCAGCAGGCCGTACAGACGCAACTCATCGCCAGCACGGCCAATATCTACTATACGTTGCTTATGCTGGATCGTCAGCTGGAAATAACGGAAGGTACGGCTGAAGTACTGAAGCAATATGTGGAAACGATGGAAGCCATGTATGAACATGGTAGTGTGAACAGCGCCGCTATCGAGCAGAGCCGCAGTTCTTACGCACAGGTCGTGGCATCGCTTTCTGACTTGCGTCAAAGCCTGACAGAGACGGAAAACGCTTTCTGCTTGATCCTGAACCAGCCAGCACATGCTATTGAGCGCGGTGCACTGGAAGAACAAAAGCTTCCCACGGAGTTCTCTGCCGGAGTCCCCATCCAGTTACTCTCCAATCGTCCGGACGTAAAAGCCGCCGAAATGTCTCTGGCCGCTTGCTATTATAACACCAACAGTGCCCGTGCGGCTTTCTATCCGCAAATCACGCTGAGCGGTACATTGGGTTGGACCAACAGTGGTAGCGGAATTCCTGTCAACCCGGGAAAACTGCTAGCTTCCGTAATAGGTTCACTCACGCAGCCGTTATTCTACCGGGGCACCAATATCGCCCGCTTGAAACAAGCCAAGGCACAGGAGGAACAAGCTAAGATTTCTTTCCAGACAGCCCTGCTTTCAGCCGGAAACGAAGTGAGCAACGCCCTGGCCTTGTATCAAAACACGCAGGCAAAAGTTAATTCTCGCACGATGCAGGTAAATTCTTCCCGCAAAGCTGCTGAAGATACAAAAGAATTGTTTAACTTAGGCACGTCAACCTACCTGGAAGTATTGACGGCCCAGCAGTCTTATCTCAGCGCGCAGTTGTCCGAGGTTTCTGACACGTTCGACCAGATGCAGGCTGTCATCAACTTGTACCAGGCTTTGGGTGGCGGAAGAGAAAATTAATACTTAAAATCTACTATTATGATTAGTCCTTTAGCTTATGTAGACCCTGCTGCCAAGCTCGGTAAGAATGTAACGGTACAGCCATTCGCCTATATTGAGGGGGATGTGGAGATTGGTGATAATTGCGTCATTATGTCCGGGGCACGTATCTTGAACGGAACCCGTATGGGAAAGGATAATACAGTACATCATGGAGCAGTATTGGCCAGCACTCCGCAAGATTTTCATTACGACGGTGAGGACAGCCTGCTCGTCATCGGTGATAAGAATGAAATCCGCGAGAATGTAGTCATTGCACGCGCTACACACAAGGAAGGCTGCACGCGCATCGGTAATGAGAATTTCCTGATGGACGGAGTGCATTTATGCCATGACGTACATATCGGTAATCATTGTGTATTGGGTATCCGTAGTATGGTGGCCGGTGAAAGCCGCGTAGACGATTGCACCATCCTGAGCAGCAACGTCATTGTGCAGCAGAACTGCCACATAGGAAGTTGGGTATTGATCCAAGCCGGTTGCCGAATTTCCAAACACGTGCCTCCTTATGTAATCATGGCCGGAAATCCTGTGCAATACCACGGAATCAATGCCGTTATCTTGCAGCATAAGAGCGATGTGAACCACATCACGGACCGCATCCTGCGCCACATCATGAATGCTTACCGCTTGATCTATCAAGGTAATTTCAGCTTGCAGGACGCTGTGCTGAAGATAGAAGACCAAATACCGATGAGCGACGAAATTCATAATATCTTGAACTTCATCCGTGAAGAGAAGGAAATCGTAAGATAAAGTACTCTCGGCTAAAAAAGATACGGATTACGCAGATTCACGATGGATATGTTCCCGTGAGCCTGTGTAATCCGTTTTTTGTGACCGTCACTTATTCAAGGCATAATTCCCCAAAGAAAGCGGGGCAATGGAAATCTGGTTTCGGCAATGAGATAGGACTCCATGAAAGGAAGTGCGGGCGACTGAGTTTGTCACCACATTTGTAGAAGTTGGCACGTAAGGATTGCCCGTCCAATGTTTTGATTTCATGTTGGAAGAATGCACTGAAAGGAATAACCTCCGCTATCTGCCAGGAACATGTCCCCATGCGTTCTTCGAATGCGGTCCGCCCCAACGACGCCCAGCGGGAAACCCTGTCTAAAATATCTTGTGTCGCACGAATGCGGTCATGCCGTCCCGTGCCGGCTCCGATGAGAAGCGTGCCGGCACAGTTGCATTCAATGTTGTAATAGATGCCGTCATGGGCTGGCTGTATGAAGAACTCAACGCAAGAGTCTTCCCACACAGGACCGTTGTCCGCTACAGCCGCCGCACGTACGGAGTCCTCCGTCACACGCCAATGCAGCAGAAAGGCTTCATCCGTATATGCGATGGCTACTTCTACATGTGGGGCATACGGATATTCTGAAGCCCAATTGACGCAATCAACGAGATGATAATCCACCCCTTCAAGTTCAAAACGAGCCGGTATTTCGCATGCGTCATCCAAAACACCTTTCAGCTTTTTGATATTCAGTTTTTTCATATCGTCATCCTCCCTGTTTATTTCATGCACTCGTCAATGAAAGTCTGCATCTGCGGTGTATGCTCTTCAACGCTCTGTAGCAACTTGAATTGTGCTTTCGTGCGTATGAGGTTGTGTCCGGGGTACTGGGTCTTGTAATACGTATCGCCATTGATGTAGTCCGCCAGAAATCGTACGCACTGCATATAAGGAAATAGAGCGGCTGCATAAGGCAAATTCTCGATTTCAATGGGAAGTAAGAAGGACTTGGCCGCCCCCAAATAACCTTTTGTAAAGGCTTTAAAGATTTCCATATCAAAGTTCACATTGTCCAAATTCTTATCATCCTCCAACCCAGTATTGGCCGCCGAACGCAGAAAATCGCCATAGTCTGAGAAGATAAATGACGGCATCACGGTATCAAGGTCAATCACACAAAGCACCGAACCGTCTTCATCAAACATCATATTATTTACTTTCGTATCACAATGGCACACACGTTTGGGCAGTTTCCCCTCTCTATATAAGCGCTCGGCCTTACACATTTCTTCCGCACGCCGTTCTATCTCATCCAAATAATATTGGACGTCCTTCACACGACCTGCGATATCAGTCGAAACAGCGTCACGCAATTGTTTCAAGCGAAACTCCATGTTATGGAAATCCGGTATTGTCTCACCCAAGCGATCGGGAATATCAGCCAGCATAGCCTGAAAGTTTCCAAACGCCTGCCCTGCATAACCCGAATATTCCGGATTAACCGTCTCATACGTTTTGGCGCGTGGTATAAACACCATAACCCTCCAATAGTTCTCGCCATCAAACCAATAAGTCTTACCATTCTCTGCCGGCAGAAAGCGTAATACCTTCCGGTCGATGTCCGATTCTCCTCTTTCTTCCAGCTTTTTACGGATATGACGCGTCACAGATGCAATATTATTCTGAAGCATATCCACATCCTGAAATATGGTATGATTGATGCGCTGCAACACATAGTCAGGATTACCGGTTTGCGTAATCACCTTATAAGTATCATTAATTAAACCGGAGCCCAAGGGGGTAATCTCACGAACAGCATCCGATAAGTGAAAATGAGATACGATAGATAAAAGGTCTTTCATGATTAAAATTATTAATTAAATGAATAATCTCTTCTGATGAATTGCCAAATTTAGGCATTTAAACAGATATAACCGAAAAAACAGAAAAGAAAAAGAGAAAGACCGGAGAAAAATTTGCTCTGCACCGCCCTTATACCCGTGCCCCAACAGCTTGTTGATATCCTAAATGCAGGTTGCATATAAGATACAAACACGATGTACACAACTTCACAAGAGATTGCATACGTTTCATCAATAAGCCGATAATAAGCAAAACCACCGTGAAAATCAACGAGAAACATCGTTTTTGTTTTGTCCTAAACAAGGAGGGTGTATCAAAATTCAAGGAGCCTATCATTTTGTCATGCTGAACGCAAGTGAAGCATCTCCCGGTTGCTAAAAGTATGCGGAGATCCTTCGCGTTGGATGACAAAGCAAAATGAAAGCTACTTTTTATTTTGATACACCCACTTCGTTTCGTCAGGACAGGCAGCCCTACAGCGCACGGTCAGCGCAGCTGGTAGGTGCAGATCATGCTGTCCTCTAAGAGACGTCCCCGCCCGGCCGGAGCCTCTATCCGTATCTCGTTAGAACCCGGTTGCAGGACGACACCTTCCCAACGCACCGTGGCGTAGGCATCGGGACGAGCTTTCCCATAACTCTTTCCGTTGATGAACAGTTCTGCTTGAGAGCAGGTGGTGAAAGCCATGATAGTTTGTTGCGTGTGTGTGCGTAAAGTGCAACGTTTGTCGGCCAAATGGAGCATGGGCTCATCAGGACGCCAGTTGGCCTTATAGAAGTAGAAGGCGTCTTTGCGCGTGCGTCGGTCGAAAGTCACGAGGCCCTTGTCGTTGATGCCGGGACGGTCACCCTCATTGCGGTGTGCAGCACCGAAATCGAACATGTTCCACACGAAACTTCCCCACACGTAGGGCCGCGAGGAGAGCATCTTCCAGTTCTCCATGTGATAGTAGGTCTGCCAGTTTTCGGGATGCCAAGTGCCGGCTGGCTGAGGTTTGACTAAAGTGTCTTGCTGGTGGTAGATGCTGGCACCGGCACCGTATTCACTGATGGCGATTCGGAGCTGGGGATGATTGCTGTGGGTCTTGTCAAGCCAGCGCCCCAAATCGGCAGGTGTGCCTCCGTACCAACCATCGTAGCGGTTCCAGGCAATGGCGTCGGTGATAAAGTGAAGGTAGCCCTGCGCTTGGTTGCTGGCGGAAACGGTAGGTCGAGTAGGATCTTCAGAATGGGCCAAAGCGTTGAGTTCACGAATATAGTCCACGGGATTGTCTCCTTCCTCCTTCAACTCGTTAAACAACCCCCACATGCAGATGGACGGATGGTTGCCGTGCTGACGGATGAGCTCTTTCAACTGCTCCTTACCGTTAGTGCGGAAGGCGGGGAGATCCACAAAACCCTTGTCGGCATATCCGCCGGGACCCACGAAGGGAATTTCCGCCCACACAATGATACCGTGGCGATCCATGAGGTCATAGAAGTACGTGGCCTGCGGGTAATGAGCCAGGCGCACGGCATTGACACCCATTTCCAGCATGAGGGCGGCGTCCTCGTCGTGATGGCAGGAGCGCAGAGCGTTGCCTATCTCCGGGCGATCCTGATGACGGCAGACGCCGTGGAGAGGCAGGTGGCGACCGTTGAGGAAGAAGCCCTTATCGGGGTCAATATGGAAGAAGCGCAGGCCCAGAGGTTGGGTGATACTGTCCGCCGTGAGACCTTCACGCGTGAGGGTAACTTCGGCCTGATAGAGGAAGGGGTCACGCCGACCGTCCCACAAATGAGGATTGGCAAGGTCAAAACGCAAGGTATCACAAACGGAGCCATTTGCGGGCAGGGTCAGCTGTTTCCGCACGTCACGAACAGTTTTGCCCTCTCCATTCAGGCGAAGCCTTACTTCCACCTGCTGCGGCTGGGAAGTACCGTTGGAAAGATTGACCAAGGCACGCACAGCGGCATATTCGTGCGACACGCTGTCCTGCATCAGGCGGATGCCGGGCGAAGCGTAGTCAAGAGGGGAAATGCAGACTTCATCCGTGACAATGAGGTGGACGTCACGGTAGAGTCCACCGTACATATTGAAGTCGCCTACGAGAGGCATCAAGTCGAGGCGCTCGGCGTTGTTGACACGCACGAGCAGAGAGTTTTCCTTGCCGTAGGCGACGCGGTCGGTAATCTCGAACACAAAGGCGCCGTATCCGCCTATATGCTGACCCACGTGGCGACGATTGATGAAGACATCGGCCACGTTGCCCGCTCCCTCAAAGCGAAGGAAAAGACGTTTGCCTTGCCATTCGGGGCGAATGAAGAGGGAACGTTCGTAGTTGCCAACGCCGCGTTTGTAGTCAAGCTTGCCGGCGAGTGCATCTTGGGCGTTCCAGGTGTGTGGTAGGTCGACGCGGACGGTCTTGCCGTCCACCTGATGAGAGAAACGGAAATTCCACCCATTGTCCAAGAGGATGTCTTGACGTTGGGCTGAAGCCGCAGCAGGCATCAAGAGGCCGACGGCGAGAAGAAGGTGAAAGAAGCGCATAAATTAATGGTTAATGATTAATGGTTAGTGATTGTTTTCTTCCTTTGTTTTCCGGATGAAGCGGGACAGGCGTTCGATGTCACCGGCATACTGCGGACGATCGACCTGATTATGATTCTCGAGCGAGTCGACACGGTGGTCGAAGAGCATGTGAGCCGTGCGTACACTGTCTTTCATCCACAAGGCATAGCTGAAGTGGCTGTCCACGGCATTGTCACCCCCTTCCCACTGGATGTAGACGCAGGGTTTAGTGGGCGCCTGCACGTCGCGAAACACCTGGGCGAAACTTTGCCCGTCCAGCTGACCTTCCGGTGCAGGGAGATCGCAGAGTTCGCACAGAGTGGGATAGAGATCAACAAACTCCACCATGGAACGGCAGTCGCCTTTCGCCATGCCCGGCACGCGGACAATGAGGGGCACGTGGGTAGAAGTGTCCATCAGGTTGTGCTTGCCGATGAAGTTGTGTTCACCCAGGTTCCACCCGTGGTCGCCCAGCAGCACGACGATGGTGTTGTCCGCCAGTCCCAAAGAGTCCAACGCGTCCAGAACCTTTCCTATCTGGGCGTCCACATAACTCAGGCTGGCGTAATAGCCGCGCTTCACTTGTTGCTGGAATAGAGAGTCGGTGGGGTCGCCCACAAGGGCATAAGCGTTGATCTCACCGGAATTCTGCACCTGACGGGGCAATCCTTCGGGTCGGAAACGGTTCGGGGCGAGTGAGATGGAGCCGGGGGGATAGAGATCCCAGTATTTCTTGGGAGCATTGAACGGCAGGTGGGGCTTCCAGAAGCCGCAGGCCAGGAAGAACGGCTTTCCGCAGTCTTTCAGCCGGGTCAGGTCGCGGATGGCTCGCTGGGCCAGTTTGCCGTCATCATAGGCAGTGTCCGGCACTTCAGCCTGTTCGCAGAAAGGTCCCCGCTTGCTGCGCGGATTGATATGTCGTGCCGATTCGGAGTTCATCCACAACTCCCAACGGTTGTATTCCGCCCAATAGACGTCATATCCGTCCGGATGGGTGCGGAAAGGCGGTTCACTCCAAGAGTCGGCATGATCCTCAATGTGGTGGAATACTTTGCCGTCGGACACGGTATGGTAGCCGTGGCGGGTGAACCATCCGGAGAGCGGCGTAGCCTCGGGACAGTCTTTGTCGGCGCGGGCGGAGAAGTGGATGAAACGGTCCGGGTAACGGGGATAGACACCGGTCAGCAGACTGGCACGCGAAGCACCACTCACGGGGATGTTGCAATAGGCGTTACGGAAAACGACTCCCTCGGCGGCCAAACGGTCGATGTTGGGAGTCTTGACTTCCTCCACGCCGTAGCATCCCAGTTCGGGACGCATGTCGTCCGCCATCAGGAAAAGGACGTTCATCCGGCGTTCTTGCGCATCCGCCCCTGCCGAAGCGAGAAGCATCGGCAGGACGGGGCAAAACAAGATATACTTTTTTAATGAAGAATGAAGAATGCCGGCTTCGCCTCCGAATGAAGAATTCCCTCCGAATATCCTTGGAAATTCTTCATTCTTCATTCTTCGTTCTTCATTTATCTGTTCTTTATTCTTCATTTTTAGTTCTTCATTAAGAGTTCTCGTCCTCCCAGCCCGGATTCTGTTCCAGGTTCGGATTAAGCGCCCGCTGGTTCAGCGGAATGGGACGCAGATAATATTTGTCCAGCCATCCCAACGGCTCGTTGAAGAACCAAGCGTAACCATCGGCATTAACCTTCACGGCGTTGTTGTAGTAAGACGGATCGGCCACGTAAACACCCAAAGGCTGCTTGTTGACGTACTCGCCTTTCTTCCAGCGGCGCAGGTCGTCGAAACGGAAGCCCTCACCCATCAATTCAACGCGACGTTCGCGGCGGATTTCCCACAAGACGGGATCTACGTCGGGGTCTCTGGCCGGGTCGAAGTCAGCACCGATGGCGTCTACGTTCATGGGTTGCACACCCGCACGCTGACGCAACTTGTTGATGGTCTGATCGGCCACGGTATTGTCAAATTCACCCAGTTCCCACTTGGCTTCAGCGTAGTTCAGCAGGATTTCACCCAGACGGAACAGCGGGGCGTCCGTGGTGTTCACGCCGGTGGCGTTGGTGCAGTCCGTGTGGGTGTTATAGTACTTCCACATCCA
Source organism: uncultured Bacteroides sp. (assembly GCA_944319875.1). GTDB lineage: Bacteria > Bacteroidota > Bacteroidia > Bacteroidales > Bacteroidaceae > Bacteroides. Next base: position 838 of record CALUFR010000050.1, on the reverse strand, counting down.
GAAGCCCATTTCAGAGGCGTTCCAAGCCGTACTCCAGTTGTAGGACGTAAAGTGCGGCTGCTCCTTGATGTAGAATCCCTTGAAGTTATAGGTGGGCAGACGATGGAACGTCTCGCCGGAAAGGCTGTTCATGAGGTTGATGAACTGTTCGTCCTGCGCATTGCCCGTCAACTCGTAACCGGTAGACGTGGCCGCGGCACCGGTCAGGGTGACGCGGTAGGGCGGGCAGACGGTAAAGTAAAGGCGGTGGTCACGGTCGGTGAACTGGGCGTAGACGTCCTTATCGCCTCCATAGCCGCTATTTGCGTTGAGGACAGGCAGGCCGTTACTGCACAGGTAGCTGTCTACGGCGTCCTTGGTCATCTCGATCTTCGACTCACCGGTGCGCACCAGTCGGGTCAGACCGTGGCAGAGCTGCGCCGTCTCGTATTTCTTATAAAGGATGATGCCTTCCATGCCCGACAGGTCTTCGGAGTTGAACAGTTCATCGTAGGGCGAATGCAGCGTGGTGTAATTGGCCATCACCGCTTCCGAAGCCGTCACGCTGGCCCGCAAGTATGTTTCCGCGTCCTGCAATCCGTGGTACTTCCTCCAAGTGCCTTCGAAAAGGCCGAAGCGGGAAATCAGGGCGTTCACCACGTCGGTGTTAACGGTATTCTCGCCATCGCCGTCCGCCTTGATGTGCTGTGCGGCGTACTGAAGATTCTCAAGGATGTTCTTTGCCACTAGGTCGCGCGAATCACGGGGAGCGTACAGCTCGGGACTCTCATCTGTCAGCACATGTTCTATCCAAGGGATATCACCAAAATCGGACATTATCATGAAATATTTGTAGGCA
>CALUFR010000049.1 GCA_944319875.1 uncultured Bacteroides sp. | reverse complement strand
CTTTCGTCTTGATACGAAAGAAAAGATACCAAAAGAAAGGATCAAGCGCTGAAGCTCGTAGGCTACTCCGCCCTTGCTTTTTGCTAAAAGGCAGAAACTCGCTTCGCTCAGACAGTCTGCCTTTCTTCACGCAAAAAGCAAGGACTCCGCTTAACGCCTCCTCACTTAGGCGCAGGCTGCGCGATGAGAGCGTGAACGGCTTCGGCTGGCGCTAACACGCCGGATGGCTCTCCGGCCTCACTGGAGGGGCGTGAAGCGGAGGATGACTTCCGACCGTTAAGAAGGGCAGGCTGTCTGAGCGAAGCGAGTTCCTGCCCTTTAGGACGGAAGGCGTCCGGAGTAGCCCCGAAAGTGCAGACGGGGTACTTTCTTTTTGGTATCTTTTTCTTTCGGACAAGCGAAAGAAAAAGTACACATTTTGCATCAAGGCAAAAGAAAAGTACAACTTAATTATTCGGAGCGATGCGCCCCATTTTATAGGTAATCCGGCGGATCTCTTTGCCGTACTTGTCTTTCTCGACGAAAAGTCCGTCTTTCTTGCCTTGCTTGAAGACGCCTTCGGCCGTGTTGCCATCCTTGTCGGTCAGGATGCCCTTCCCTTCCTCCAGGCCGTCAACAAAACTGCCTTCGTAGCGGGTTCCGTCCGCCAGCTCCAGCTTACCCCGGCCTTCGAACTTGTTGTGCTTCCACTCGCCTTCGTAGGAGTCTCCGTTGTTCCACTTATAGACACCGTGGCCGCTCCGTTCGTTGTCAGCCCACTCGCCGTCGTAAACGGAACCGTTGGCCCACGTGAAAGTGCCCTTGCCATGCTGGTGGCCGTTCTCGAATTCGCCTACATACTTGTCGCCGTTGGCATGGGTATAGATGCCCTCGCCCGTCCGTTGGCCCTGCACGTAGGAACCCTCATAACGGTCACCCGTGTGGAAGCTATAGATGCCCTTGCCGTGCTGCATGTCATCTTTCCATCCGCCCGTGTACTTGTCGCCGTTGGCATATTCGAAGGTACCTTCACCGTTACGGAAATCGTTCTTCCAATGACCCTCGTAACGGCTCCCGTCGTTCCACACGAGGATGCCTTCGCCGTTTTTCTTGTCGTCCTTCCACGAACCGGTATAGTTTGAACCGTTTTTCCACGTATAGGAGCCTTGTCCCTCACGCCTGTCGTTCTGCCAGTCGCCTTTGTAGACATCACCGTTGTAGTAATACATAATGCCTTCGCCGCTCTGGAAATCCTGATCCCAGAGGCCTTCGTAACGGTTGTTGTTCAGGAAGTAATAGATGCCCTTGCCGTGCCGCCGGTTCTGAAACCATTCGCCCACGTAGCGTTCTCCGTCGGCGTGGGTGTACACTCCATACCCTTGGCGCTTGCCTTTGACGTACTCACCTTCGTAGGTGTCGCCCGACTTGAAGAGGGTTTTCCCCTTTCCGCCCGGCCTCCGGCCTTTCATTTCACCGGTGTAGACGGAACCGTCCTTGAAGGTATAAGTGCCGATTCTGACTTCTGAAGAAAACGCTCCTTTCAACCGGTCGAGAAACCCGCCTTGGCTTTGCGCCACGGCCCCCTGAGAGAGGAAGGCGCACAGGAGTCCTATATAGAGACTGTATATTTTCATGCTAATTTTCTATTTTCCGTCGTTTTTTCAACTTGAATGAACAAAAGTACAACTTATCCCCCAACAGAGGAAAGAGGCTACCGCTTTTTAGGACATTTTTTTACCTGACACCACTTCTTTTAAATTCTCTTTGCAAAAATAGTTTTGTGCCATACGGAGCAAATCTTCGACCGTGACCCGGCTGATGCCTTCCTGCACTTCATCGAAATAAGTGGCGGGAAGACGCGAGGTGTGCAAATAAATCCAGGCATCGGACAGGGAGAAGGGCGACTCGTAGTTGCGGCACAGTTCGCCCAGCATGTAGTTCTTGACCATGGAAAGCTCTTCATCGCCCACAGGCTCGTGACAGAGGCGGTCCATCTCATGAAGAACTTCGCTGATGAGGGGCTCCACGTATTCGTTATCCGTCTCGGAGGAGACAAACAACACACTGCTGCCCGGAGCGGAAACAAGTCCGGCGGAGATGCCGTAAGTGTAGCCTTTCTCTTCGCGGATGTTCGACATGAGGCGGCTTCCGAAGTAGCCTCCCAGCACGGTGACCAGCACGCGCAGCTTCTGATAGTCGGGATGATAGCAGGGAATGGTCAGCATACCCATCCTGACAGCACTCTGCAAGGCCTCGGGGCGCTCGATGAAAACACGGCGGGCTTCCGCGGAGACCGGTTTATAATCGGGCCGTTCCGTCCGCGAGCCGGAAGCACCGAAAGGTTCTGTCCCGAAGCAGGCCTCCAACCGCCGCAGGCAATCGTCCGTCACCTTTCCAGCCACGAATATCGAGCAGTTGTCCGCATGGTAATGGCGCTCGTAGAACTCGCGCAAGACATCGGGCGTGATGCGGCGATAGTCGTCCTCGCTGACCATCCGCCCGTTGGGATGCCCCGCCCCATAGAGGGTTTTCATCAGCCCGCGGTGGGCCAGAAAATCCACCTTCTGCAAGTTCACTTTGAATTGCTGCACATTATTTTCCACCACCATAGCCAGTCTGTCGTCGGGGAAAAGAGGTTCCTTTACGAGGCTTTCGAGGACATCAAGCGTCTGGGGCAGGTATTTATTGAGAGAGTAGAGAGTGATAAAAGCATGTTCCTGTGCACTCGAGAGGTCGAGCCACGCACCGTAGTAATCCAGCCGCTCGGCTATCTGCGCGGCGGTGTAGCGGCGGGTGCCTTCACGCAGCATGCGGTTGGTGAACAAGGCTTGCAAGGGCTGACATTGGTGCCAACGTCCGCCTTCCATCAGGATGTCTATGCGCACCACCTCGCTGTCACCCGCATTGAGTACGTTCAGGACGACACCGTTGGGAAGGATGGTTCGTTCGGGAGCCTGCACCGTCAGGTGCTCAGGCATTTTTATGTCGGGTTGGACGGTTCTGTCTATCATTTTATTTAATTGAGAATTGATAATTGATAATTGATAATTGAAAAAATTATCCATTATCCATTGTCAATTATCCATTATTCATAAGTTCTTTCAGTCCTCGCCGGACGTAATCGCGCTCCATGTCGGCAGGCTTCAGCACGTGTCCGTCGCACATCAGGAGGTCGATGTCCAGGCGTACGACCTCGCGTGACTTATCCTCGGGCAGGCGGCCCGCCTCACGCTCGATGTTCTTCAGGCAAGCATGCAAGCGGTCGACACAGAGGTCGGAATGGAAGCGAGCCAGCTGGTTGGAGAAACAGACAGGGCGACGGAAGTACAAAGGGGCGGTCTCTTCCTCGGCGGAGAAACGAATGTCGGCAAAAAGCTCCGACAGACGTCTGCGCGCCAAGGACATATTCTCGTCCCGGCTTTCGTTGCTTCCAATGCTTATCAGGTACTCCATGGGCGGCAGGATCAGTTGAACAGATCGTCCAGGCCCATGTCGGGCGTCGGTTCCTTCACTTCCTCGTACGCCTCGCCGTTGTCGCTACAGGGGTCGTAGTCTTCGGGCAGCTGGAAGGTCTCGGTCTCGTCGTAGCCCAAGGTCTTGTCGGCATACACCTTCATCATATAATTGGCCCAGATGGGCAAGGCCGTGGCGGCTCCCTGACCGGACACCATGGTGTCGAAGTGGATGTCGCGATCTTCGCCTCCCACCCAGACGCCCGACACCAGCGAAGGCGTGAAGCCCATGAACCATCCGTCGGCATTGTCGTTGGACGTACCCGTCTTGCCGCCCATGTCGGCCTTGAAGCCCAGACGGCGCACACGTCCGCCCGTCCCTTCGTTGACGACCGCACGTAGCATGTCCAACATCTTATATGAACTCGATATGCTGATGACCTCGTTCATCTCGGGCGAGAACGTGGCCAGTACGTTTCCTTCGTTGTCCTCGATGCGCGTCACGAAGAGCGGTGCCACACGGATACCCCGGTTGGGGAAAGCCGTATAGGCGCTCACCATCTCGCCCACGGAGATTTCACACGGGCCGAGGCAGAGTGACACGACGGGCTCGATGGCCTGGTTGCGCACTCCAAAGCTATGAATGAGCCGCGCCAAGGCGTAGGGATTGAGCTTGCTCATGAGGTAGGCGGTAATCCAGTTGTCCGAGTTGGCCAGGCCCCAGCGCACGGTCACCATCTCGCCCAGCAGCTTGTTGTTGGCATTGCGGGGCGTCCAGGGGAGGCCGTTCTCGTCAATGAGCGTATAGGGCACGTGGCGCACCTGGTCGCAGGGCGAGATACCGTTCTCCATGGCCAGGGTATAAACATAGGGCTTCACGGTGGAGCCTATCTGGCGGCGTCCCACCATGGCCATGTCATACTGGAAGTGCTCGAATTCGGGTCCTCCCACGTAGGCCTTCACGTGTCCGCTTCGCGGATCCATCGACATAAATCCCGCCCGCAGGAAATGCTTGTAATAAAGGATGGAGTCGCGGGGCGTGAGCACGGTGTCTTTCTCGCCCTCCCACGTGAAGACGGTCATCTCGCGCGGCGTGTCGAAGGCCTTCAGGATTTCTTTCTCTGAAGCACCGGCTTTCTTCATCAGGCGATAGCGCTCCGTCTGGCGGATGTTGCGCATCATGATGCTCTTCACGGCCTCGTCGGACAGGTCACGGTCGTAGGGCGCGTTGCGGCGTCCGCGCTTTGAGCGGAAGAACGTGGCCTGCATTTCCTTGATGTGCTCTACCACGGCTTCCTCGGCATAGCGTTGCATGCGCGAGTCGATGGTCGTATAGATTTTGAGTCCGTCGGTATAGAGGTTATAGTTCTTGCCGTCGGCACGCTTGTTCTTCCGGCACCAGCCAAAGAGCGGATTTGTCTCCCAGTCGAGCGAGTCCTCGTAGAACTTCTGCATCTGCCAGCCGCGGTAGTCGGCCTTGTCGGGCTTCTTGGCCGTCAGCACGCCGCGCAGATATTCGCGGAAATAAGGCGCGAGGCCTTCCTTATGGTCCACACGGTTGTACTTCAGCGTCAGGGGCAGCGCCTGCAGGGAGTCACATTGCGCCTGGGTCAGATAGCCGGCCTTGCGCATCTGGCCGAGCACCACGTTGCGCCGTCCGCGCGACCGTTCGTTGAAGCGCACGGGATTGTAGAGCGAGGGGTTCTTGCACATGCCCACCAGCGTGGCGGCTTCCTCGATTTTCAGGTTCTTGGGCTCGCATCCGAAGTAGGTGTAGGCGGCGGTCTTCACGCCCACGGCGTTGTTCAGGAAGTCGAACTTATTGAGATACATCGTCAGGATTTCCTCTTTCGTGTAGTAACGTTCCAGCTTGACGGCGATGACCCACTCGATGGGCTTCTGGAAAAGACGCTCCAGGGTGCTCTCCGCACTGGGCGAATAGAGCTGCTTGGACAGCTGCTGGGTGATGGTACTGCCGCCTCCGGCGTTCTTCTGCATCAGGATGCCGCGCTTCACCACGGCACGGAACAGGGCCTTGGCGTCGATGCCCGAATGTTCGGCAAAGCGCACATCCTCCGTGGCGATGAGGGCGTTGATGAGGTGGGTAGACAGGTCCTCGTAGCCCACGTAGACACGATTTTCCTTACTATAAGAATAGGTGCCCAGCGTCTTGCCGTCGGCCGAAAAGACCTGCGTGGCAAACTTATAATTGGGATTTTCAAGATCTTCCACCGGAGGCATGTAGCCTATCCAGCCTTTCGAAATAGAGGTAAATATCAATACGCATGCCAGCAGCACAAGCGCCAGGAGGATCCAAAGAGTTATGATGATTTTCTTGATCATGGGCTTATTTCGTTGTTACTTAAGTATTATAACGCGCAAAGATAGGACTTCCGACGCGATTGCACAAGAAAGGCCCGCACTTTTTTTGACCGCCCTTTGAAGTCGCGTATCCTCCGTGGCGAATTGAAAAGCTTCGCAAAGCCTGCCACAAAGCTTCGCGTAACCAACCGAAAAACACCGCGTAACTCCATGAGGAGAAAAAAATGATGGCGGACGAAAAAAATAGGGCCGCATGCTTCCAACTACCGCAGTTTTTGACTACTTTTACACTCTCGAAGATTAATAAGAACAACAACGATATGGAAAACAGAAGTTTAGTGACCATCGCCGAGCACAGCAAGGAGAAAATCCTCTATATGCTGGAAATGGCGAAGCAGTTTGAAGAACGCCCCAACCGCCACCTGCTGGACGGAAAGGTCGTGGCAACCCTATTTTTCGAACCCTCGACGCGCACGCGCCTCAGCTTCGAGACGGCTGCCAACCGCCTGGGAGCGCGCGTCATCGGATTCAGCGACCCCAAAGCCACCAGCTCGTCGAAGGGCGAGACACTGAAGGACACCATCAAGATGGTGAGCAACTATGCCGACATCATCGTGATGCGCCACTACCTGGAGGGAGCCGCCCGCTATGCCAGCGAGGTGACGGACGTGCCCATCGTCAACGCCGGAGACGGTGCCAATCAGCATCCTTCGCAAACCATGCTCGACCTCTACTCCATCTACAAGACACAGGGCACGCTGGAGAACCTGAACATCTTCCTGGTGGGCGATCTGAAGTACGGACGCACCGTCCACTCCCTCCTGATGGCCATGCGCCATTTCAACCCCACCTTCCACTTCATCGCCCCCGACGAGCTGAAGATGCCCGAGGAATACAAGATATACTGCCGTGAGCATGGCATCCGTTACGAGGAGCACACGGACTTCAGCGAGGAGACCATCGCCGAGGCGGATATCCTCTATATGACGCGCGTGCAGCGTGAACGCTTCACCGACCTGATGGAGTACGAACGTGTGAAGAACGTCTACATCCTGCGCAAGAAAATGCTGGAACACACGCGCCCCAACCTGCGCATCCTGCACCCCCTGCCCCGCGTGAACGAGATAGCCTACGACGTGGACGAGAGCCCCAAGGCCTACTACTTCCAGCAGGCACAGAATGGCCTCTACGCCCGCGAGGCCATCCTCTGCGACGTGCTGGGCATCACTTTGGATGAAGTGATAATGGATCATTGAGAATGGATAATTAGTGAATCATCCTTATTCCATTCTCAATAATCAATTCTCAATTATCAATTTTCAATTATCAATTAAAGAAATGAACGAGAAGAAAGAATTGCAGGTGGCCGCACTGGAAAACGGCACCGTCATCGACCATATCCCCTCCGAGAAACTGTTTACCGTCGTGTCCTTGCTGGGCCTGGAACACATGAGCAACAACATCACCATCGGCTTCAACCTGAACAGCAAGAAACTGGGACGAAAGGGCATCATCAAGATTGCCGACAAATTCTTTTGCGACGACGAAATAAACCGCATCGCCGTCGTGGCGCCCAACGTGAAGCTGAACATCATCCGCAACTATGAGGTGGCGGAGAAGCGCGAACTGACCTTGCCCGACGAGCTGAACGGCATCGTGAAGTGCGCCAACCCCAAGTGTATCACCAACAACGAGCCCATGCCTACCCGTTTCCACGTGATAGACAAAGAGAAATGCGTCATCAAGTGCCACTATTGCGAAAAGGAACAGACAAGGGAAAACATTGAGATAATTTAGGCAATGGATAATGGAGAATTGATAATGGATAATGATGGTAAAATACGAAAGATTAATGTTGTTGAAGAAAAGAGTTATCAATTCTCTATCCGTATCATCAACTTGTACAAATATCTAGATGAAAACAAAAAGATATACGCCATTGCCCATCAGTTGTTGAGAAGCGGTACTGCCATCGGTGCGCTGATAAAGGAGTCAGCTCATGCACAAAGCAAGGCTGATTTCTTGAACAAGATGAATGTCGCTTTGAAAGAAGCAAACGAAACGACTTATTGGCTTTCATTATTACATGACACCGATTATTTGAAGGATCACGAGTTTGCCTCCATCAACAAAGATTGTGAAGAAATTCTCAAACTATTAATAAGTATTGTAAAAACGACCAAAAGTAGCCTCAACAAATAATTATCCATTATCCATTATCAATTATCAATTAAAGAAATGAAAGAAGACTGGAAACCAGGCACGATGATTTATCCCCTGCCCGCCGTACTGGTGAGCTGCGGAAGCACGCCCGAAGAATATAACATCCTGACCGTGGCATGGACGGGCACCCTATGCACCAATCCGCCCATGTGCTACATCTCCGTGCGCCCCGAACGACACTCCTACGACATCATCCGCCGCAACATGGAGTTCGTCATCAACCTCACCACCAAGGACATGGCACGCGCCACGGACTGGTGCGGCGTGCGCTCGGGACGTGACCACGACAAGTTCAAGGAAATGGGCCTGACCCCCGGACGGTGTACCGTCGTGCGGGCGCCGCTCATCGAAGAATCGCCCTTGTGCATCGAATGCCGCGTGAAGGAAATCGTGTCACTGGGTTCACACGACATGTTCATCGCCGACGTGGTGAACGTACGCGCCGAAACCAACCATCTGAACCAAGAAACCGGCAAGCTGGAATTGGCCGAAACCAATCCGCTGGTCTATGTACACGGAGGCTACTACGAGTTGGGCCAAAAGATAGGCAAATTCGGATGGAGCGTAGAGAAAAAGAAACCGTAACGAAACCCGGACAAAAAAAACGAGTGCCATGAAACGAGACAGAGCTTTTCTCCTGGTGATTTTCCTGACCGTCGCCGCACTGGCCTACGGACAACCGTCGGCCGTGCCCACCGCCGATGTGCCGTCCACCGGGGAAAAGCGGAAGCCGGAAACCTCCGTCAACTTCGGTGCCAAGGGTGGATTTACCGCCTCTCTGTTTCTTGTGTCCGACCTCAGCATCAACGGTCAGCGCATCGACCAGATACAGAACAATTATAAGATAGGCTACTTCGCCTCCATGTTCATGCGTATCAACTTCGACCGCCACTTTCTCCAACCCGAATTGTCCTACACCATCAACCGCTGTAACATCACCTTCGACAAACCGCTGCCCACGGACATCTCCGGAGACATCCCCGCAGATACCCCTACGGATCCCCCTGCCACCGCCCCTTCTGACCCGGGAAGCATCACCTCGTCCATCCATAGCGTAGAGTTCCCCGTCATCTATGGCTACAACCTCATCAAGGAAGGCCCCTACAGCCTGGCCGTCTTTGCAGGGCCGAAGCTACGCTTTATTTGGGACAAGAAGAGCAAGGTCACCTTCGAGAACTTCAATATGGACAACATCCACGAGGAACTCTACCCCTTCAACGTCAGCCTGACGCTGGGCGTGGCCGTCACCATCTCGCGCATCTTCTTCGACTTCCGCTATGACATCGGGTTGCACAACATCTCCAAGAAAATCACCTATGACATGCCCGAGTTGCAACCTTCGCCCGGCGAGAACATGCCGGATCAGGAAATACGCTTCACGCGGAGGGATAATGTGCTGAGTTTCTCCTTCGGCGTGTTTTTTTAGACAAAATGACGCATATATCCATTTATTTGCTTACATTTGTAACCGATTTAAAGAAAGAAGTATTAATCTATTATAGAAACACATGAAAAGAGACGAACTGATTTTTGACATCATTGAAAAAGAACACCAGCGTCAGCTCAAGGGTATTGAACTGATTGCGTCAGAAAATTTTGTAAGCGACCAAGTCATGCAGGCCATGGGCTCCTGCCTCACCAACAAGTATGCCGAAGGCTACCCCGGCAAGCGCTACTACGGTGGTTGTGAGGTGGTGGATCAGAGCGAACAGATTGCCATCGACCGCGTCAAAAAGATATTTGGTGCCGAATGGGCCAACGTGCAGCCCCACTCGGGCGCACAGGCCAACGCAGCCGTCTTTCTGGCTGTCCTCAATCCCGGCGATAAGTTCATGGGCTTGAACCTGGCTCACGGCGGACACCTGTCTCATGGCTCGCTGGTGAACACGTCGGGCATCATCTACCACCCCTGCGAATACAACCTGAACAAGGAGACCGGGCGCGTGGACTATGACCAGATGGAGGAAATCGCCCTGCGTGAACGCCCCAAGATGATTATCGGCGGCGGCTCGGCTTACTCACGCGAATGGGACTACAAGCGCATGCGTGAGATTGCTGACAAGGTGGGCGCCATCCTGATGATCGACATGGCCCATCCCGCCGGACTCATTGCCGCCGGACTGCTGGACAATCCGCTGAAGTATGCCCACATCGTCACCTCGACCACCCACAAGACCCTGCGCGGCCCGCGTGGAGGTATCATCCTCATGGGCAAGGACTTCCCCAATCCTTGGGGCAAGAAGACACCGAAGGGCGAAGTGAAAATGATGTCCCAGCTGCTCGACTCGGCTGTATTCCCCGGTATTCAGGGAGGACCGCTGGAACACGTCATCGCCGCCAAGGCCGTAGCCTTCGGCGAAATTCTCCAGCCTGAATGGAAGGAATATGCCGCACAGGTGCAAAAGAACGCCGCTACACTGGCAAAGGCTCTCATGGATCGCGGTTTCTCCATCGTGAGCGGTGGCACAGACAACCACTCCATGCTTGTCGACCTGCGCACGAAATACCCCGACCTCACGGGTAAGGTGGCCGAGAAAGCCCTCGTATCAGCGGACATCACCGTCAACAAGAACATGGTGCCCTTCGACAGCCGTTCGGCCTTCCAGACATCGGGCATCCGCTTAGGCACACCTGCCATCACCACCCGCGGTGCCAAGGAAGACCTGACGCTCGATATTGCCGAAATGATTGAGACGGTGCTCTCCAATGTGGACAATGAGGAGGTAATCGCAAAAGTGCGTGCTCGCGTCAACGAAACGATGAAGCAATACCCGCTCTTCGCTTACTAATGAAGAATGATGAATGAAGAATGATAAATGAAGAATGAAGAATTACCATCTGCCGCTGTCCGCGTCATCTGCATTCCATTGATACACAGCGCAGCCTAATTCTTCATTCTTAATTCTTAATTTAACTCAGCCCCTCAATCAGCCCATCTACAATGTCGATACGCTCTGCCTGAGGTACCTTAGGCAAGCCGGGCATACGCAGGATTTCGCCCGCAATAGCCACAATCATCTCCGCCCCGTGGTTGATGACGATGTCCTTGATGTGGAATTCAAACGGGGCAGGCACTCCATAGGCTTTCGGGTCGGCCGAAAAAGAATACTGCGTCTTGGCTATGCAGACAGGATAGTGCGCTATTTTCATCTCCCTGACAATTTTCAGCATTTTGCGCGAATGGATGCTATAGGTCACCTCGTTGGCTCCATAAAGGCAGCAGGCCACCTTCTCTATTTTGCACTCCACACTGTCCGCATCCTCATACGTGTATCTCAAAGGCTGTGAAGGTCGTTGCTCGATGGTATCCACCACCAACCGGGCCAGGTCAATCGCTCCCTCACCTCCTTCGGCAAAGGCGTTGTTGATGGCGAAGCCCACACCCAGATCCTCCTCGCAATGACAGCGAATGGCTTCCACCTCCTCGTCCGTATCTGCGGCAAAACGGTTGAAGGCCACCACGACGGTTTGGCCGAAAGAACGAAGATTGTTCACGTGCTTGTCCAGATTGCCGAACCCTTTCTTCAGACCTTCCATGTCCGGTTCCTTGATGTGGTCAAGGCTCACACCGCCGTGCATCTTCAGTCCCTGCGCCGTGGCCACGATGACGGTCAGCTTGGGCTGCAGGCCACTCTTGCGACACTTGATGTTGTAGAACTTCTCCGCACCCAGATCGGCACCGAAGCCTGCCTCCGTTATCACATAATCACCGAAAGTCATCGCCATTTTTGTAGCCAGGATGGAGTTACACCCGTGGGCGATGTTGGCAAAGGGACCACCGTGTACGAAAGCCGCCGTCCCCTCCGTGGTCTGCACCAGATTGGGGTTGATGGCGTCCTTCAGCAAAACGGTGATGGCACCTGCCACGCCCAGATCCTTCACCGTGAAAGGTGTTCCGTCGAAGCGGAAACCGAGGATGATGTTCTCGACGCGACGGCGTAAATCCTCCTGGTCGCGGGCCAGGCAGAGAATAGCCATAATCTCGGACGCAGGCGTGATGTCAAAGCCCGACTCCTGTGTCACACCGTTGGTGCTCGGCCCCAGACCGGTGACAATGCTGCGCAGGGATCGGTCGTTCACGTCGAGCACACGCCGCCAAAGGATTTCCTTCAGCCCGAAACCGTCGGCCTGATGCTGGTAGAGATAATTGTCGAGCAAGGCCGAAATCATATTATGGGCCGAGGTGATGGCATGGAAATCACCGGTGAAATGAAGGTTGATTTTCTCCATAGGCAGCACTTGTGCATAGCCGCCGCCCGCCGCGCCACCCTTCATGCCGAAGCAGGGGCCCAGTGAAGGCTCGCGCAAGGCCACGATGGCCTTCTTGCCTATCTTGTTCAACCCCAATGCCAAGCCAATAGAGACAGTGGTCTTGCCGATACCCGCCTTCGTGGCCGTGATGGCTGTCACCAAGATGAGGTTACTCTGTTTCACTCTCTCTTCATCAATAAGGTGAATGGGAATTTTGGCCATGTAACGCCCATAGTTTTCCACTTCCTCGCGAGGTATGCCGACGCTCTCAGCCACCTGCTTGATCTTTCTGAGCTCGATGCCGCGAGCTATTTCAATGTCCGACTTCATAATTGGGTTATCTTAGCTGGTTTTAGAAATGAAGTCGCAAAAGTACGAAAAAGTACTTATTCATGAAGAATATCTCTCCCAAAAATAAGCCAAAGATAAGGCAATTGACCGTAGAAATGCTATCTTTGTGGTAAAAAACTTCATCTCACTCATGAAAACTAAGAAGTCAAAGAAGAGAAACATTCTCCGCCTGCTTATTGTCTTCGTGGCGGTGCTTGCAGTCGCTTACGCCTCCTTGCCTTATTACGCCCGTCAGGCACTCATCCACTGGATGCCTGTCATCGACGACCTTGAAACCTTCCACCGACATACGGTGCGCCACAATCCCGGTGACGTGTGGCACTGGCCCCATGCGACCGACTACAACCACTATAGGCTGGCGGAAGACGACGCCCGCTATCTGGACAGCCTTCGCACCGTCTCCTTTCTCGTCATCCGCCACGACAGCATCGTTTTCGAGAGCTACCGCGACGGATGGAACGACACGCTGACCTCGAATCTCTATTCCGCCACAAAGACCATCGTGGGACTGCTGGCCGGCATCGCCCTCGACGAGGGAAAGATACACAGTTTGGACGATCCCGTGTCCCGCTACCTGCCTGTCTATACGAAGGGAATGCAAGCCGACGTCACCCTGCGACATCTGCTCACTATGAGCGGCGGCATGGCCTGGGACGAGGCCTACGCCTCACTTTTCTCCGTCACCACGCACGGTTATTACGGCAACGATCTCTACGACTTGGTAACCAACCTGGAGGTGGTGGACAAACCCGGCGTACAATACTCCTATCGGAGCGGTGAAACACAACTGCTGGCTTTCGTCATCGAAGCCGCCACCGGACAGACACTGAGCGAATATGCGGAAGAGAAACTATGGCGTCCGATGCAAGCCGAGCGGGACGCCTACTGGCTACTGGACAAAAAAGAGGGTGACGAGAAGGCCTTCTGTTGTTTCCACACCACGGCTCGCGACGTGGCCCGCCTGGCCCGTCTGCTGCTGCATCGCGGTAATTGGAACGGTCGCCAGCTGGTGTCCGAGGCCTATATGGACGAACTGATGCGCCCCGCTTCCTACCTGAAAGACCAGTGGGGCAAGGATACGCTCAGCTACTATGGTTTCCAGACGTGGATTACAGACTATCACGGCATGCGCTGCCCCTATCTGCGCGGCATGCTGGGACAATATATCATCGCCATCCCCGACATGGACGCTATCATCGTGCGTCTGGGGCGCAAGCGTTGTGATGTGTACAACCGAGAGATAACGACCGACATCACACGATACATGGACGTGGCTATGAAAATCCTGGGAGCTCAGGATGCAATCTGACGCACCGGATTGCCGGTTTCCTCCATCTGCAACTCTCCGTAACGGAGCACTGTCCAATTGCCGTCCTCGTCTTCGGCCAGGGCGGACATCGTCTCCACCCAGTCGCCCGAGTTGAGGTAATGGATATCACCATACCACGTGTCAGCGGGATGGTGGATATGTCCACATATCACCCCGTCGCACTTACGGGCACGGGCAAACTTCACCAGTTCCTGCTCGAAGTCGGAGATATAGGAAACGGCAGTTTTCACTTTCTGTTTGATGGCCTGCGAGAGTGAGTAATAAGGCAAGCCGTGGCGTGTGCGGTAGTTGTTGTAGATTTTGTTGAGCCAGAGCAGGAACGTGTAACCCAAGTCGCCCAGCTGCGCCAGCCACTTCATGTGGGTGGTCACGGTGTCGAAGATGTCGCCGTGGGTCACGTAGTAGCGTTTTCCGTGGCTCTCGTGGATAAAATCTTTCACGATGCGGATGTTGTAGAAGGTGAAAGGCGTCAGGCTGTCCAAGAAATCGTCATGATTGCCTCGCACATAGATGACCTCCGTGCCCTGCTTCTCCATCATTTTCATGAGCACCTTGAAGAAATCCGTGTGGCGCGCCTGCCATTTGCGGGTGCCCCCTTTGCGCAAGGCCCATCCGTCGATGATGTCACCGTTCAGTATCAGGCGGCGGCAGTTCACTGATTTTAGGAAGTTGGTCACTTCGGTTGTCTTAGAATGTGATGTCCCCAAATGAATGTCGGACAACACGATGGTCGAATAGAAAGTACGCAAACGCATCATTGTGTCAGAATATGTTTTTTCTGCCACAAAGATGCGCACAGCTTGTGTCAAAGTTATGTATAGCGCATTACATTGTTATGACTTTCCTCCGACAGAAAACCGGTAATTACACGTCCGGCCAACAGCAGCATAAAATAATGTGAAAGGATTTCGCCGTCTCCCGCGGAAACGCTATCTTTGACAGGCAAAAACTTCGAAGAGATATGAAACGTTTCCTATTCCTTCTCATCGCCGCCTTTCTGACGGCTATGGCCGCACTGGCACAGACTGAGGCGGCCTCTGATACCCTGCACCGCGCCACGGACGACACCGTCCCCGCGGGCATGCTTTTGTCGCCCGATGGAGTGAAAAGCCATGACGGTTTCCTGATAAACATGAACAATCTGCTGAAACAGCCCACGCCGGACATGAACCGGGACTACAAAATAGTCATCCCCGACGCCAGCAAGGACTACAGCCGGATTTTCCGCTTGAACCCCGATGTCACCTATTCTTCAGGGCTGAGCAACATGTTCTCCCTCTCGGGCTCACCCTATTTCAGTCGCAACCCTTTCGGACTCACGGGTTTCGGTTTCGGTGACGCAGCGGACAACCTGCAGATGGGCAGCTTCCGCCTGAAGAACGGTTGGCGGCTGAACACCTATGGCGAATATGACAAGGACGGCTGGCGGGTGCCCAACCCCTCCGCCCTGCCCTGGCAGAAGAACAACTTCAAGGGCGCTTTTGAACTGAAGTCGCAGGACGGCTCGTTCGGCATTCGCATTGAGGTAGAGCGCGGACGGGAAAATCCGTTCTTCTATTAATTGGTGTGTACATGCAAAAAGACAACATACAACCCCTGAAAACTGCACTTTCTCTTTTGTACTTTCAAGGTTTGCATTATCTTTGCCGTCCGTAACCATAACAGGAGACAAACCGCCGTGAGAAAGAAATTCATTCCGAAAACATCGCTGCGCTTCCGCCGCTGGAGCCACAAGGGCTATGCCGCCTTTGCCAGCATCGGACGGACAGTCACCATCGGCTGCCTGCGAAAGGGTGTGGCCGACAGCTCCCTGCGCAAGCAGGCACACACAGGCGGCGGTCTCCTCTCATCTGAAACAAGATCCATCATGACCATCGAACAACTGAAACAACGGGTACTGGCAGGCACCGGCCTGTCGCCCGAAGAAGCGGCCTGGCTGGCAGGTACGGCCGACCGCGAGGCGCTCTACCGCGCCGCCCACGAGATTACCGAGGCATGCGCCCCGCGCGAATTTGACATGTGCTCCATCATCAACGCCAAGTCGGGCCGATGCCCGGAAAACTGCAAATGGTGCGCGCAATCCTCCCACTACCACACACAGGCCGATATCTACGACCTACTGCCCGCTGAAGAATGCCTGCGGCACGCCCGTGCCAACGAAGAGCAGGACGTCAACCGGTTCTCCCTGGTGACCAGCGGACGAAAACCTTCCCGAAAACAGATTGAACAGCTTTGTGACACGGCACGCTACTTGCGCCGCCACTCATCCATCCAACTCTGCGCCTCGCTGGGCTTGGCTGACGAAGACGAACTACGTCTGCTGCATGAGGCCGGCGTGACCCGTTACCACTGCAACCTGGAGACGGCTCCCAGCTACTTCCCCACTCTCTGCTCCACGCATACGCAAGAAGAGAAGATTCACACCCTGGAGGCGGCCCGCCGTGTAGGCATGGACGTGTGCAGCGGCGGCATCATCGGCATGGGCGAGACCATGGAGCAGCGCATCGAACTTGCCTTCACACTCCGGAACCTCAACGTACAGTCCATCCCCATCAACCTGCTCAGCCCCATCAAGGGCACGCCTCTGGAGCATCAGGAACCGCTGAGCGAAGACGAAATCCTGACAAGCATCGCCCTCTTCCGTTTCATTAATCCCACGGCCTACCTGCGCTTTGCGGGCGGACGTTCGCAGCTGAGCCTCGAAGCCGTGAAGAAAGCCTTATATATAGGTATAAACTCAGCCATCGTGGGCGACCTGCTCACGACCCTGGGCTCGAAGGTGAACGAAGACAAGCAGTTGGTACGCGAGGCGGGCTATCGTCTCTGCGACTCGACCTTCGACCGCGAACACCTGTGGCATCCCTACACATCGACCACCAACCCGCTTCCTGTCTATAAGGTGAAGAGCGCGCAAGGAGCCACCATCACATTAGAGAGCGGCGAAACGCTGATTGAGGGCATGTCTTCCTGGTGGTGCCAGGTGCATGGCTACAACCATCCCGTGCTGAACCAAGCCGTGGAAGAACAACTGAGGAAGATGTCTCACGTCATGTTCGGCGGACTGACCCATGACCCTGCCATCGAATTGGGCCGTCTGTTGCTGCCGCTGGTACCGCCTTCCATGCAAAAGATATTCTATGCGGACTCCGGTTCCGTCGCTGTGGAAGTGGCTATGAAAATGGCCGTGCAATACTGGCATGGCAAGGGCAAGCCGGACAAAACGAATTTTGTCACCATCCGCTCAGGATACCATGGCGACACGTGGAACGCCATGTCGGTCTGCGACCCCGTCACGGGCATGCACTCCCTCTTCGGTTCTGCCCTGCCTATCCGCCATTTCGTACCCCAACCCCGTTCGCGCTTCGACGGTGAATGGAATCCCGATGACATTCTCCCACTGAAGGAGACCATCGAACAGCATGCCGGCGAACTGGCGGCCCTCATCCTCGAGCCTATCGTGCAGGGCGCAGGCGGTATGTGGTTCTACCACCCGCAATACCTCATCGAAGCGGCACGCCTGTGCCGCGAACACGGATTGCTGCTTGTCTTTGACGAGATAGCCACGGGCTTCGGCCGCACGGGACGCCTCTTTGCCTGGGAACATGCGGGCGTGGAACCGGACATCATGTGCATCGGCAAGGCACTGACAGGCGGATACATGACCCTCTCCGCAGTATTGGCAACCAACGAAGTGGCGGATACCATTTCGAACCACACCCCCGGATGCTTCATGCACGGTCCTACGTTTATGGGCAACCCGCT
This sequence comes from uncultured Bacteroides sp., assembly GCA_944319875.1. GTDB lineage: Bacteria > Bacteroidota > Bacteroidia > Bacteroidales > Bacteroidaceae > Bacteroides. The sequence goes on along the minus strand of CALUFR010000049.1, from coordinate 1,881 downwards.
GGCTTGCGCCTGCGCCTGCGCTTCCATCCGCCTGCTCACCTCGCCGGAGTATGACTGGCAGGGACGGGTACGACGTATCGAAGCTCAACTGCGTGAGGAACTGGAACCGGCCTGCACCTTGCCCCAAGTAAACGACGTGCGTGTACTGGGAGCCATCGGTGTCATTGAAACCAAGCAACCGGTAGACATGGCCTGGATGCAACGCCGCTTCGTGGAAGAAGGAATCTGGGTACGTCCTTTCGGACGGCTGGCCTATATCATGCCGCCCTTCATCATCGAACCGGAACAGTTGAGCAAACTGACGGGAGGATTGCTGAAAATAGTAGCTGAAATGAAATAACAATAGAATAATGAACTTCACTGAAGAACTGCAACAAGAACTTGACACCCTGCGCACCCAAGGCAACTTACGCCGTCTGCCTCGTCTGGAGCACGACGGACGTTACGTCACTACCCCTGACGGAAAACGGATGCTGAACCTCTCGTCCAACGACTACCTGGGACTGGCTGCCGACATCGAACTGCGGCGGGAGTTTCTGGAAACTCTGACACCCGAGACTTTCCTCCCCACTTCGTCGTCCTCACGCCTGCTGACGGGTAACTTCCGTGTGTATGACGAACTGGAGGACGAACTGGCCCGCCTGTTCGGCACTGAAGCCACGCTGGTGTTCAACTGTGGTTACCACGCCAACACGGGCATCCTGCCTGCCGTGGCCGATGCACGGACACTCATCCTGGCCGACAAACTGGTGCATGCCAGTCTCATCGACGGCATCCGGCTCTCTGCCCCGGCCCGCTGCATCCGCTATCGCCACAACGACCTGGCACAGCTGGAGCGGTTGGTCGACGAACATAGCGGACAGTACCATCGGCTCATCATCGTCACCGAAAGCGTATTCAGCATGGACGGAGACCGCACTGACCTGCGCCGCCTCGCGGCTCTGAAACGCCGTTACGGCAATGTGTTGCTCTACGTGGACGAGGCACATGCTTTCGGCGTTTTCGGTCCTACGGGACTGGGTTGCGCCGAAGAGGAAGGCTGCATAGCGGACATCGACTTCCTGGTGGGCACCTTCGGCAAGGCCTGCGCCTCGGCCGGGGCTTACGTGGCGTGCAGCCGGACCGTACGCGACTACCTCGTCAACCGCATGCGTCCGTTCATCTTCACCACCGCCCTGCCACCCGTCAGTGTGACGTGGACGCTGTTCGTCGTGCGCCGGTTGGCTTCAATGGGCGACCGTCGCCACCACGTGCTGTGCCTGGGCGAGCTACTGAGACGCCGCCTCTATGAACAGGGCTATCAGTCACCCAGTGTCAGTCAGATTGTACCGATGATTATCGGAGCGAGTACCGACACCGTGTTGCGTGCCGAAGCCTTGCAGCGTCACGGCTTCTATGCCTTGCCTGTCCGGCCGCCTACCGTACCCGAAGGCACCTCGCGCATCCGTTTATCGCTGACGGCTTCCCTGACGGAGGAAGAAATAAACAGCCTTCCTCTTGAAGCTAATAATAAGATTTTAAATTAAGAAATTGTACTTTTCTTTCGTCTTGATACGAAAGAAAAGATACCAAAAGAAAATTGCGATTAAGTGAGTGCGGCCGAGCGTGAGCAATTTATGCAAAGAACCCCGTCTGCACTTCCGGGGCTACTCCGGACGCCCCTCCAGTGAGGCCGGAGAGCCATCCGGCGTGTTAGCGCTAATGAAGGCCGTTCGCGCTCCGACCGCGCAGCCGCGCCTAAGTGAGGAGGCGTTAAGCGGAGTCCTTGCTTTTTGCGTGAAGAAAGGCAGACTGTCTGAGCGAAGCGAGTTTCTGCCTTTTAGAAAAAAGCAAGGGCGGAGTAGCCTCCGAGGTTCAGCGCTTGATTTTTTCTTTTGGTAT
>CALUFR010000048.1 GCA_944319875.1 uncultured Bacteroides sp. | reverse complement strand
GGGCTGGCGAGGCTTACATCATGATGTCCAAAGACCGTCATACGGTGCGTCTCTATAGTTATGGCAAACGTTCGTGCCGCCTTTATGAACAGCGATTCGACAAGGATTACACGTTTATGAAAGTGTCTTGCCAGGATGACCGGGAGGTGTTCTCCATAAGTTGGGACGATGTGGTCGTCCTGCTCGGCTCACCTGTTGTCAAAACATTAAGAATCAAATAAATATATCTATTTTTGTTTGGCTATATCAGATATTTTTTGTACCTTTATAGGGTAAAAGGAATATCGGTATAGCAATGGAAGACAGAGATTTCATATTAGAATCGGCCCGGAAACTGGAGCGTTGGGAGAACACGCCCCGTCCCGTGCCTGATGGTTATGCCGACATGAACAGGGATGAATTAATCAAGCTGGCAGCCTATTTGACCGAGCGTCTGGAAGAATCGGAAGCGACCCGCAAGGAGAGCGACAGACGTATGTCCGAATTATCGGATAGGATTTCGGAGCTTACGGAACAGCTCCGCAAGACCAACGAAGTCATGTCTGCGATGGCCGTCCAATTGTCCGAGCAATCAAGGCAGCTGAGGGAAAAGGACGTGAAGATAGCCGAGTTGCAGAGCACGGTCAAGGTCGGACGCAGGAACCAGTTCGGCCGTAAGTCGCAGAAAGGCACAAGGGATAAGGACGATGAAAACCGTCCGACACCTCATACGGACGTGGAAAACGACTTTGACGGCACGCCGGAATCCCTGCCTGGAAACCTTGACGTTGACGTGGCGGATGAGGCTACGGCTGTGGCCGGCGAGCCCGCGCCCCTTCAGAAGGAAAGCAGGATTTACCGTCTGGGCAAGACCTACCGTACGATGACCGCTGACAACCACGTGCTCCATAAGAGTGACGTGGCCAAGTTGCCCGAAGGGGCCGTTGTAATAAAGACGTATTCGAGGTACACGTACGACCAGAAGACGGTCATTACCGAGCATGAGCATGAGATAGTGGTCTACAGGGACAAGGACGGCAAGGTCATGTGTGGCTATTTCCCCATGGACGGTGAGAAGGACGAGCCTGTCATTGAAAGCGTCCCCGGCACGCATGCCTCCCCCGACATGATGGCCTACCTCGTGTTCAACCGCTTCTTCCTCGACACTCCCGTCTACCGGGAGACGGCGCGTCTGCTTCAGGAAAGGATGCGCCTGTCCCGCCAGACCATCACGAACTGGCTGGAGAAAGGTTCCCGGTTCTTCAAGGGCGTCATAGAATACCTGAAGGACAACTGTCTGGAGAAGGACTCCGTTGTGAACTGCGATGAGACTTGGTGCCGCGTAAAGGTGGCAGGCAAGTTCCGCAAGCGGTATGTGTGGTGCCTGGTGAACCGGCAGGCAAGGGTAGCCATATATTGTTACGAGGATGGCTCGCGCGGACGCAAGGCGTTGAAGGGCATCTTGGAGGGCAGTGAACTCCGCGCCCTCCAGACGGACGGCTACAATGTATACCTGTACCTTGACGACGAGATGCTCGATATAGACCACGTCTGCTGCATGGCCCACGTGAGGGCGAAGTTCAAGTATGCCGCCGAGATAGAGCACGACGTGAACGCCCGTAAGTTCCTCGAATACATCGGAAAGCTCTACGCCTTGGAGCAGAGATACATTGAGATGAAGCTCTGTCAGGAAGACATAAGACGCCTGAGGAACTCGGCCGAAACAACGGAAATAATAATAGGAATGAGGAGCCTGCTCGACCTGATGAAATCCGGAAACGCCCCGAGGTACGGAAGCCTGATGGAGAAGGCGGTCAATTACCTCGACCATTTCTGGAACCAGGTGTTCCTGTACAGGAAGGACGGGAATTACACCATAGACAACAGCCTGGCGGAACGGTGCATCCGGCCCTTGGCAAACGAGCGGAAGAACTCGCTGTTCTTCGGCAGCGACAAGATGGCTCGTGTCAGCGCGGCCTACCACTCCATCGTGTCCACATGCAAACTTCAGGGGTACTCCATCCTGGAATACCTCAAGAAATTCTTTGCCGAGATAGTCTCAGGCAACCACGACTACGGAAAACTTATGCCCTCGACCATCGGCATAAGTGCAAACAAACTATAAAATTCAACTGGATTTTAATCTTATTTTGGACGTACAGACCGGAAAACAGGGGATGCGTCAGTTTTGGACGCTTACTTACAAGTTCGCAAGGCTATGGTATATTATAACACACTAAACATCATACGGGTAGTTATGCATAAAATCATTCCTAAACGAATGGGAGTGGATGAGCATGTTGAAATTGAGGCTACTGACCATTTGGTGGAATTGGACAACAACATCAAGGATATTATCAAGAAACGTTTGATAGATTCTTGTGGACGACAAGGGAAATCATTCCTGCTTGGCATCAACAATGTTGAGGAAGGCTCTTGTTTTTCCTTAGTCAAGAATTTGGGAAATATGCCTGATGCGGACTTTCTCAGACAATCTGTCGCAATAGCCGAAGTGTTAGCTTCTGCACAAGACAAACGTAATTCTATACCGGGCGGTTATTTTATTTTGGTAGATGCACGCAAGCCCGATGGCTTACCTGTGTACATCATCTTAAAAGCCGAAAAACAAGATGCTTTGAGTGAAGCGGAGAACTCAGTCAGGGCAGTTCAAAATATCTTTTTAAGTCCGGCGCAAAAAATGTATAAAGCAGGCATATTTGAACAGACAGGAGTTGCGGATGAATTGACGCAAGCACATTTTAAAGCCTATCTGTTCGACAGCCAGTTTAATAACGGTACCAGACTGGCGGAATACTTTTATAAGGAATTCTTAGGGCTGACCATCGAAGGAAACTGCGAGTTGGAGACAAAGATGTTCTATGACACTTTCAGTAGTACAATAGCAACAGTCTATAAAAATGATGTGGAAACTCGGAATGAATGTTTCAACCTGTTGCAGGCTGAAATGAACAATCAGGAAAGAAGCATTGATCCGTCGGAAGTTATCCGCCGTATAGTCCCGGAAGGGCAACGGGATGAATTTATCTCGAAGGTGGGAAACAGGTTTCCCAATCCTTTTTTAAAGGACAGACAGCTTCTGCAGCGCAAACTAAGTAACAAGAGCATGTATCTGACTTCTTCAATCCGGATTTTAGCTCCAGCAATATCTTTTGATAATGATATTATCACTATCAGTGACGATGAGAATGATCCGACAATCAAGATAGTCAGGATAAGGACGCAAGCTGTAAACAATGAGGAGCATTGATGAACATAAAGCAAGGACTGATTTTGAAGGACTGATACCGGCACTTACCGCTTGGGGTGCATATGTGGATAAGGTTCTGAATGAATATCTTGCAACGGCATTCCCGTCATGCGAGCATGTCCAGCAAAAGGCTTTTCATCGGGTTAAGTCCGTAGATTCTTATTGTGAGAAAGTCCTGAAGCGGAAAACATACGATCGTCCGCTTATTGACACAACGGATAAAGTCGGGACCCGGGTGATCCTTCTGACAAGGGAAGACGTGCAGAAAGTTTCGGCTTTTATTCATGAATGTAAAGAATGGTGTTTTATAGACCAGTCCCGTGATTCCCTTTCAGAAATAATCGCAAATCCGGAAATGTTCACTTATCAGTCTGAGCATTTCATAGTCAAGCCCTTGGATGGTTATGATACGGCAGTTGATAAGGATTTGTTGACCTGTGAAATCCAGGTTCGCACTATCCTTCAACATGCTTATGCTGAAATCAGTCATGACACGATATATAAGAAAGCTGTGGGTGACAATCCTAAAATAAAGAGGATGCTGGCATCTTCAATGGCTTTGATTGAAGCGGCTGACGAGAAGTTTTGTCAGATTTATAGTGCTATGGCTTCAGAACGAACACCTGATATGGAATTTCAGGAGATACTTATTTCTTTGTATAAGAAATGTATCTCACAATATGATGAGAATACATATCGCATAGATATTGCTAATATGTTGTTGAAAGTCTTCTCTGAGGATGAGCAGAGTGCGATAAAGAATGGAATAAAGGATTTCTTCTTCAACGAAAAAGAGGCTATAGCATGGGCTATCAATACTAACAAGTCACAATCTGTGCTATTCTGTCAGCCTATTGTGCTTGTGGCGTTTTATGGCATTTCTCATTATCAAAATAAACTATGGAGAGAATGGCCTTTTTCTTATGAAGACTTTGAGCGTGTAGCTCATGGTCTTGATATTTCAATGGAAA
>CALUFR010000047.1 GCA_944319875.1 uncultured Bacteroides sp. | reverse complement strand
GTGGCAAGATACGCTACATCGGCTGTTCTAACTTCTCAGGTTGGCAACTGATGAAATCACTTTCCATATCTGAACGCAGTAACTGGAGCAGATATGTAGCACATCAGGTTTATTATTCATTGTTGAGTCGTGACTTCGAGTGGGAACTGATGCCATTGGCTCTTGACCAACAGGTAGGCACGATAGTGTGGAGTCCATTAGCGGCAGGAAGGCTGGGCGGTCGTTACCGCCGTACTAATCCCATACCTCAGAATGGCAGGGTGGCTCGTGGCGGAGCACCCGTAAGAGATAATGTCATTTCTTATGAACGCCTTTATAACATAGTGGATGTACTGGACGAACTTTCCGCGGAGACAGGTAAAACCGTAGCACAGATAGCTTTGAACTGGTTGCTGCAACGACCTACGATAAGCAGCCTTGTCATCGGTGCAAGTTCGGAAGAGCAATTGGAACAGAATCTTGGGGCAGTGGGTTGGAGCCTTACCGCCGAACAGCTACAGAGGCTTGATGTTGCCAGTAACACTCCAAAGCCTTATCCTTATTGGCATCAAGACGAGCGTCCGGAACTTTCATCCCAAGTGTATTAATGATAGATTTTATGACAAAGTTAGTATTAACCATGTTGTTCGCCGGAGCATTACTTGTTTCGGCACACGCTCAAAACAGACAGGATATGTATTCATATAAGAAAATTGGCAACAAGTATATTGTGAGCATAGATAACCGTACAGAGATAGTAAATGTCCTAACCAGTTTCTGTAAGGACAAAGGTATCAAGTCAGGTTCAATCAGCGGAATCGGAGCCATTAATGAATTAGCGTTACGCTTCTTCAACCCCGTGACGAAAGCCTATGTGGATAAAACATTCCGCGAGCAAATGGAAATATCCAATCTTACAGGAAACATATCTTCGATGGACGGGAAGGTTTACTTGCATTTACATATAACCGTCGGGCGAGGTGATTATTCCGCATTGGCAGGACACTTGCTTGCCGCAACCTTGAACGGTGCTGGTGAGTTTGTCGTGGAAGATTATGGAGAAACCGTAATGCGCATTTATAATGCGGAGTTGGGATTGAATTGCTACAACTTTGACGAATAATAGACGCATGATGAAAATGACATACCTATTGGCTTTATTGCTATTTATCAGTATTGTGCCGCTGCATAGCTGCACTTCTTCTCGTGCAGAAGAAAGTAAAACCAGAAAAGATGGGAAAGGGCGTCTGGAAATATCTTTCAACTTTCATCGTGGAGGTATCGCTTCCAGCCAGTATGCCATTTGGATAGAAGATGAAAAAGGGAAATTAATCCGTACGATATACGCTACTTCTTTTACGGCAAAAGGCGGTTATGAGTATCGAGAAGATGCCATTCCAATGTGGGTGGATAAGGCAAAGCCACAGCAAATGACCTCCGCTCAAGTGGATGCCGTTACCAGTGCAACACCCCAAAACGGGAATTTGGTCTACCAATGGAACGGAAGAGACGACAAGGGTATGTGTGTTCCCGCAGGAAAATACAAATTCTTTATTGAGGGCACATTACATTGGAAAAGCCGTATCCTTTATTCAGGCGATTTCGTTTGGGGTAAAAATACTCAAAACTCCATTCCCATTAAAGTAGAATACTTCACCCGTTCATCAGCCAATGAGAATATGATAACAGGATTAAAAGTTTGTTATGTTGCAGAATGAGTTATCTACATTAAATACATATCAGCGAATCTTTTATAAGATGTGTTACGCCTTCGGCTATTATGAAAGCGATAGTGGAATTCCATTATTAACGTTTATTAATCCACACCGCATGCAGTATTTCCCATTCCACGGCCTTTATAAAGACAAAAGACTAACTAAACTAACTAAACGAAAAAGATTATGAAAAGAAATTTTATATCTTGCCGCCTGTGGATGGCGTGCATGATGATGGGAACCACCTTAACTTTTAGCGCATGTAGCAATGATGACGAACCTACTCCGACGGAGCCGAAAATGGAAGACGTGTATGGCGACTACACCGGAGAACTGACATTCGATCCGGGCGTTAACCCTACAGAGGGTGAAGAGGGAGAAGAAGAGACAAACGGTATTGCCATTGATGCGACAGTGCGTAACGATACGGTCTACTTCAATGACTTCCCGGTGCGCGACGTGATTGCGTCTGTTGTGGGTGAGGAATCTGCTGACCAGATAGTTGAGGCTATCGGAACAGTCAGCTATAAAGTGGGATACAAGGCAAGCATGACTGCGGCCAAAGACAGCGTTTACATGGAGATGTCGCCCAAAGCGCTCGAACTGGCCCTGCCGGTAGACGAGAAGAACACCATGACCATATCTGTAGAAATCTCTGCCGCAAACAAAGGTAACTATGAGTTTGAGACTCAAAACCTTAACATGGAGTTGAAAGCCGAAAAAGTGTTGGTAGACGAACAGGAATTTCCGACATTCCCCGCAACCGGCTTTATTTTTGAGATGAAAAAGAAATAATAAATAGAGAAAGAAGAGAATAATGTAGTAACCTTGAGTTAGTCTTATATTGAAAAGAGGAGAATGCCCGACAGGTGTTCTCCTCTGTTATTTATGATTCATATCTTTTCCTCCAAAGAAAGTATCGCTCTTCTCCAAAGAAAGCATTGCTTTTCTCCAAAGAAAAAGAAGGGCATTTCCCTGAAAGTCGTGGACGGATGGCTGTCGGTGAAAAGATTTTTGCTATTTTTGCGCAAGAATTCTAAAAGACGCAAGCCTATGGACTGGTTAGACTTTAGTTTGAAACTCCCTATAACCGACCCTACATGGATTTTCCTCCTTGTACTGCTCATCATTTTGCTTGCGCCCATCCTGCTGACCAAGTTGCGGATTCCCCACATCATTGGCATGATATTGGCCGGATTGGCCATTGGCGAGCATGGCTTCAACATCCTGGCGCGTGACAGCAGCTTTGAACTCTTCGGCAAGGTAGGCGTGTATTACATCATGTTCCTGGCGGGATTGGAGATGAACATGTCCGACTTCAAGAAGAACCGTGGAAAGGCCATTATGTTAGGGTTGTTGGCTTTTATCATTCCCATTGGCATTGGCCTGGCTACTAACGTGCTTTTGCTGAAATACAGCCTGATAACCTCCATCCTTTTGGCCAGTATGTACGCCTCGCATACGCTCGTGGCCTACCCCATTGTGATACGTTACGGCATTTCGCGCCAGCGAAGCGTAAGCATTGCCGTCGGAGGAACGGCGGTGACCGATACGCTGACCCTGCTGGTGCTGGCCGTCATCAGTGGTGTGTTCAAGGGGGAGAGCGGAGGCTTGTTCTGGCTTTGGCTGATCGTGCGCTTTCTCGTGCTGGGCATCGTGCTGACGTATGTCATTCCGAAAGTCGGACGCTGGTTCTTCCGGCGTTATGACGACCCGGTGATGCAATACATCTTCGTGCTGGCCCTGGTGTTCCTCGGTGCGGGGTTGATGGAGCTGATAGGCATGGAAGGCATCCTGGGCGCCTTCCTCGTGGGCCTGCTGCTGAACAGACTTATTCCGCACGTGTCTCCACTGATGAGCCACCTGGAGTTTGTGGGCAACGCGTTGTTCATTCCTTACTTCCTGATTGGCGTGGGCATGCTGATAGACCTGCATGTCATCTTCGGGCATGGCGACGCGCTGAAGGTGGCGGGTGTGATGATTGTCGTGGCATTGGTGGGCAAGTGGATTGCTTCTTGGCTGACGCAGAAGATTTATCGCATGTCCGTCTTGGAGCGTGAGCTGATGTTCGGATTGAGTAACGCACAGGCGGCGGCCACGTTGGCCGCGGTGCTGGTGGGTTACGGCATCATCCTGCCCGACGGGAGCCGTCTGCTGAACGAAGACGTACTTAATGGCACCGTGCTGCTCATTCTCGTCACGTGCATCGTCAGCTCTTTTACTACCGAACGGGCTGCCCGCAAGATGGCCATGTGCGAAGCGATACCTGATGAGGAAGACCGCTCCCGTATGCCCGAGCGCATCTTGATACCAATCGCTAATCCGGCCACCATCGATTATCTGATGAACCTGGCTTTGGTGATACGCGACCCCAAGCAAAAAGACAATTTGGTGGCCCTGAACGTCATCAATGACCATTCATCTTCCGACCGCCTGGAGCAGCAAGGCAAACGCCATTTGGAGCGTGCCGCCAAGATTACGGCCTCGGCCGGCGTGCAGCTGGGCTGCATCAGCCGCTATGACCTCAACATTGCGGCAGGCATCATTCATACTGCCCGCGAGAACAATATCACAGATGTCATCATCGGTTTGCATTACAAGGTGAATATTGTCGATTCCTTTTTCGGTATGCTGACCGAGAATCTGCTGAAGGGCCTACACCGCGAAGTCATGGTAGCCCGTTTCTTGATGCCCATCAATACCTTGCGGCGCATCATCGTGGCCGTGCCGCCTAAGGCCGAGTATGAAGCCGGTTTCGGCAAGTGGGTGGAGCACTTCTGCCGCATGGGGGAAACGTTGGGATGCCGGGTGCATTTCTTCTCCAACGAACAGACCATGCACTACCTGCAGGCTTTGGTTAGGAAAAAATATAGCGGCACTTTGACGGAGTTCTCCTTGCTGGACGACTGGGACGATCTGCTGATATTAACCGGACAGGTGAACTACGACCACTTACTGGTGGTCATCAGTGCCCGCCGTGGCTCCATATCCTACGATAGTTCCTTTGAAAAACTACCAAGCCAATTGGGTAAATATTTCACGAATAACAGCTTGATTGTGCTCTATCCCGACCAGTTGGGCGACCCGCAGGAAATCATCTCCTTCTCCAATCCGCAAGGCAGTAACGAAAGCCAACACTACGAGAAGGTAGGCCGATGGTTCTATAAATGGTTTAAGAAAGAAAGCTGATGGACGACTGGAAACAACGTACACGCCTCTTGCTGGGCGAGGAGAAGAGTGAACGGCTGAACCATGCCCATGTGCTGGTGGTTGGCTTGGGAGGTGTGGGAGCTTATGCTGCCGAGATGCTTTGCCGTGCGGGGGTGGGGCGTCTGACGCTGGTCGACGCTGACACCGTCCAGCCCACCAATATCAATCGCCAGCTTCCCGCCCTACATTCCACGCTGGGACGTCCGAAGGTTGAAGTCTTGGCCGCCCGCTTTCGCGATATCAATCCTGACGTGGAGCTTACCGTTCTTCCCGTCTTTCTGAAAGACGAAAATATCCCTCAGTTGCTTGATGATGCGCATTATGATTTTGTCGTTGATGCCATTGACACCCTGGCGCCCAAGTGCCATCTGATAGCGGAGGCTTTGAGGCGGCACATTAAAATCGTCTCTAGCATGGGTGCAGGCGCCAAGAGCGACATTACGCAGATACGTTTCGCCGACATCTGGGACACATACCATTGCGGTTTGAGCAAGGCCGTGCGCAAGCGGTTGCAGAAGATGGGCATTCGCCATAAATTGCCCGTCGTGTTCAGCACTGAACAGGCCGATCCCAAGGCTGTGCTCCTGACCGACGATGAAATGAACAAGAAATCCACATGTGGCACGGTGAGCTACATGCCTGCTGTCTTTGGTTGCTATTTGGCAGAGTATGTCATCCGCCGGTTGTGATGTATATATAATAAGGTGTAGAAGTTATGATACGACTCGAACAGATAACCAAGAGCTTCGGCAGCCTGCAAGTGTTGCGGGGCATCGACCTGGAGATACAGAGAGGTGAGATCGTGAGTATTGTCGGTCCCAGTGGCGCCGGGAAGACCACCCTGCTTCAGATAATGGGGACGCTTGACCGTCCTGATACGGGGACGGTTTGCATCGACGGTGTGCGTGTTGATGCGATGAAGGAGCGCGAACTCTCTGCCTTCCGCAACCATCGCATCGGCTTCGTATTTCAGTTTCACCAACTCCTTCCCGAGTTCACGGCATTGGAGAATGTTATGATACCTGCCTTTATCGCCGGTCGGGGACGTCGCGAAGCACAGGATGCCGCTTTGGAGATATTGACAATGATGGGGCTTGCCGACCGTGCCTCGCACAAGCCCAACGAGCTTTCGGGTGGAGAGAAGCAACGGGTGGCCGTGGCCCGAGCATTGATTAACCGCCCGGCTGTCGTCTTGGCCGACGAACCTTCGGGCAGCCTGGATACTCACAACAAGGCCGAACTGCACCAACTCTTCTTCGACTTGCGCGATCGTTTGGGGCAAACGTTTGTCATTGTGACCCACGACGAGAGTTTGGCCTCCATCACAGACCGCACTATTCATTTGAAGGACGGCGAAGTGGTGGCGGATGCCGCGCCGATGGTTTGCGGGTAATTGATCCTTCTTTTGAAAGTGGACTACATATCATCCATAGACAGCTCTTTGTAGGAGATTTTATACCCCTTGAACTCGCCCGTGGCACGCAGGAAGGCTGCCGCCTTATGCTCCAGTACCTCCATGTCGATGTTATCTGCCTTACGTTTCACCTCGAAAAACGTGGCTTCCTCATTCAGTTCGTTCTCGGCCACAATGTCTATTTCATTCTCACCTTTGCGGTCCCACCATCCGCCGATGCGTGTGTAGGTTTGGCGGTCGATCAGTACACGTCTGAAATAGCGTTCGAGCATCAAGCCGCTGAACGTCTCGTAGTCCCGGTTGATGATCGTCTTCACGCTCTCGTAGTTCTCTATCTCCAGCATGTAGCTGTACTTGTAGATGAAGCGGAACCAGAACGTGAAGAAGTTGTCCTCTATCGTATAGCGGACATTCTTGGTGGAACTCTTTTCAAAGAGGGGCTGCTTCTTGGCGATGACCTCGTACTCGTTTTCCAGCTTGGTCAGGTAGCCGCCGATTTCCCTGCCTACCACGTTCTCTATTTCCGAACGGGAGGTCTTGCCTCTCGCTATGGCTGACAGAATCGAGAAATAT
>CALUFR010000046.1 GCA_944319875.1 uncultured Bacteroides sp. | reverse complement strand
GGAACGCCACCGAAAGGTGCTGCGCCTGGTATATGATGGGAGCCGATGGCCTGAAGGAGAAGATAAACCGCTCGATAGAGTGCAAGAAGGTGGGCTACACCGAGATGCTGAGCCGTTACGGCGACCGCTACAGCAAGGTAACCCCGGACGACGGCAAGGAGCGAGAAGCCTTCCTGATGACGCAGGCGCGGATTGTGGCCAAGGCCAATGCCCCGGAGGGCGCGGACATCGCGCAGATAGTGCGCAAGACGCGCGGAGGGCTTAGAAGAGTTTATACAGAGATTGAAAAACTTAAAATGACAGCACAATGAAAGTAGTGGCGACATTTAATGATGGCAGGAGAAGAACACTTAAATCTCCCGACGATTTGTGTAAGATAGACAAGAACCGGGAGGCTTTGTTCGTGTTTGATAACGGACAGGTGTTTAGTGGTATATTCTGATGGTGAAGTGGATGAAGATGGCGATTTTGCCGTGTTCAGAACCATTCATGGCATTGCTCTTCCATTCAACAGACTGATAGGATGGTGTTACAACAATTCAAAAAGAGATATAAATGATGACCAAGATAGAACAGCAGGCGATGGAGGCTGTAATCGGAATCCACCGCGAGATGAAGAAGACAAACGGACCGGATTGGGAACAACGCCGTTACGAACTGGCCAAGGAGATATTCCTGCGCAGGATGGTACACTTTGGCCTTACGACAATTGACAGTGACATAGAAGATTCGGTCGCTTGGGCAGACCGTCTGATAGCCGAACTCCAAAAAGGAAAGTAAGACAATGAAGCGCGCGTACAGTCCGAAAGAGATAGCCGCCAAGAAGTGGGTGACGCTGCCGTGGGGCGAGAAGTGGAGCAAGCCTTTCGGCGAGCCCGCCGACAACGCCTCGTGGTTCATCAGCGGTGCCAGCGCGAGCGGCAAGAGCTCGTTCGTCATGCAGCTCGCCAAGGAGCTGTGCAAATACGGGCAGGTGCTGTACATGAGCTACGAGGAAGGCGTGAACCAGAGTTTCCAGCGGCGTATGGACTATTTGGGAATGGACGAGGTGCAGGGGCGGTTCCGCGTGGTGACGGATGACTCCTATGATGAGCTTGTGGAACGGCTCAGGAAACCGAAGTCGCCGAAGTTCGTCATCGTGGATTCTTTCCAGGTTGCGGTTGACGATGCGGGATTCAGTTACGAGAAGGCTGTGGAGCTGATGAAGCGTTTTCCGAAGAAGTGCTTCATCTACATCAGCCAGGAGGACAAGAGCCAGCCTACGGGCAAACCGGCGCGCAGGCTGAGATATATCTGCGACATGAAGGTTCGCGTGATGGGCTACAAGGCATACTGCATGGGGCGCTCCATCGGAGAGGCCGGCACCTATTATGTCGTATGGAAAGAAGGACTGATACAAACCAGTAACAATTTATGATATGAGTAAGAAAGTTTACATCAGCGGTGCCATTGCGCACCACGATTTGGCGGAACGCAAGGCGGCCTTCGGGGACGCGGAGCGTTTCCTTGGACTGAAAGGCTTCGATCCGGTGAACCCGTTCAAGAACGGCCTGCCGGACGATGCGCACTGGCGGAAGCACATGCGGGCGGACAGCGCCCTGCTGCTTGGATGCGATTATATCTATATGCTGCGCGGTTGGGAGCTGAGCAAGGGAGCGAAGCTGGAGCTGGACGTGGCCAGCTCGTGCGGAATTGAAGTGTTGTTTGAAAACCAATTTAATCTTTGAGTTATGGAAGAAAAACAGAAAGTAAAAGTCTTGTTTGAGTTTGACCGTTCCGAGTATGATGCATACCTTTTCTTGATAGGAGGAAAGAAAACAGAGGAGGTTGAAGAAATTTGGAAAGCGATGACAGAGGAACCGGTAAGAGCAGAGACAAGTCTATTAGACGAAGATGAACAGACGTTTAAACTTATGATGATAAGTTTGGCCATTCTTTCAGTTGAGAAAAAAGTCAAAGGATGATATGAAACAGGAAGTGACCAATTTTGCACGCTTTTACGCCTCGTTCAACCTGTTGCCGTACAATGGCGACCGGGAGGAGTTCAAGAAGTCCATCGTGCTGCAGTACACTTGGAACCGGACAGACAGCCTGAAAGAGATGGCCCGGAAGGAGTATGAAGAATGCTGCAATGCCTTGGAGAAGATTTCCGGCCGCAAGGACGAGTTGAAGAAGAAACGTAGTGCCTGTTTGAAACTGATGCAGCAGCTCGGCATCGACACTACGGATTGGGCGCGTATCAACGACTTCTGCATGAATCCCCGGATAGCGGGCAGACCCTTTGCTCGGATTAATCCGGACGGGCTGGAGGCATTGGCCGTGAAGCTGCGCTCCATCAGGCGCAAGGGCGGACTGAAACCGAGAGAAGAAAAGGAAACAAAACAACCGGGCAAGGTGGCCTATGTAATCATCGACCCGAAAGCCCCCAAATGTTAAGGATATGAGCATGAGACAAAGGGTGAAAGAAGCGATGGATACCATCCGCACACAGGTAAGGGATCTGGACGACGGACGTTATGAGGAGTTTCTTGAGCAGTTGAAGTTTGAAATAGAATCGGAAATCGAACTGTGCGGTTGGCACAGCATGGAATCTGAGGAGGAATGATGTATAACCAATAAATAAAACCAATCATGAACGAAGAAAACAGACAGACCGTCATCATGACGGCAGAGGAGAAGGCAGAGTTCGAAGCCTTTCAGCAGGCGAAAGCCAAGAAAGTGGCCGAGGAGAAGGCCAAGGCCGATCGGGAAATGTACAAGCAGATGGTAGACGATGAGATTGAGAACTCCATTCCCGTGCTGCTGGGTATCAGCGAGGAAATCAAGGAGAGCAAGCAGAAGGTGCTTGATAACTTCAAGACCATCCTTGAAATGAAGTCCGACCTGTTCAAGACCAAGGTGCGCGACGACCAGCGCAGCCACACGTTCACGAACAGCAATGGCGACAAACGCATCACGCTCGGCGTATATGTGACGGACGGCTACCGCGACACAGTGGAGGACGGCATTGCCATCGTGAAAGAATACATCGCTTCGCTGGCCAACGATGAGAAGACGCAGGCGTTGGTGAACATGGTGTTTCGTTTGCTGAGCCGTGATGCGAAGGGCACGCTGAAGGCCAGCCGAATCGTCCAGTTGCGCAAGGTGGCCGAAGATACCGGTGACGCACGCTTTTTGGAAGGCGTGCGCATTATCGAAGAAAGTTACCAGCCGGAGGTGAGCAAGCAGTTCATTCGTGCTGAAGTAAAGGATAAGAACGGGATGTGGAAACCCATCCCGTTGGGAATGACAGAATCTTAAAACGACATGACAATGAAACAGGAAGTGAAGAAAGACCCAAAAGTATCCCTGTGCCGTAAATGTCACGGCACGGGCAAAATTGTGTCAGGGCGTTTCATCCGTAAGACGGAGACCTGCCCGCAGTGTGAAGGGAGCGGCCGTGTGACGGTGAGCTGCGAGATGACGCTTGACATCCGTCCTTACAAGCCCAAAGTGGAACAGGTTATGGACTGACAGCATCGAAATATGGGGAACCGGCACGGTGTGAGTTATCAGAAGCGCGTCGCTGACATCAACAGGATATATGACCTCTACGTCAAGAAAGGTGTCCCGAACAGGGAGATATGGCGGAGGTACATATATCCTGTGTATGGTATCAGCGAGAGGACTTTTTATAACATATTGAAAGCCTCCGCCAATCCAAGGAACGACCTGCCGGAGGATACCCAGATGTATTTCAAGTTTACCGAATGAATATCGGCTGCTCCTCAGCAAAAGGAGCACGCTCCATTGCATTCGGATTGCACGATATTTGACAATGAACGGAATGGATAAAAATACCAAAGCGGTGATACGCAGGATATTGAGTGATATTCGGGTGGAGCTTGGCGACGAGTTTGACAGGAACTTCGAACGACAGGCTTTTTTCAGCGAAGCGTGGGCACGACGGAAAAGTCCGACCCGTCCGGGAGGCACGATACTGGTGGATACCGGGACGCTGCGGCGCAGTATCAAGAGCCGGACAGCAGGCGACAGCATCACGTTCTACACCGACTTGCCCTATGCGGCCATCCACAACGACGGCGGCGAGATAGTGGTGACGGAGAAGATGAAGCGTTACTTCTGGCACAAATACTACGAGGCCACCGGAAGTTTCGGGCGGAAGAAGAACGGCCAGCGCCGGAACGACA
>CALUFR010000045.1 GCA_944319875.1 uncultured Bacteroides sp. | reverse complement strand
TTTAGGCGCGGATTACACGGATTTCACGGATTTATGTTATATCCAAGTGTATCTGTCATCCTGAGCGAAGCGTAGCGGAGTCGAAGGATCTCACGTAACACTTTTCTCATGCGCTATGTGAGATGTTTCGACTACGCCCTACGGGCTTCGCTCAACATGACAGTTACTTTTAATCCGTGAAATCCGTGTAATCCGCGCCTAAATCAGCCCGATAAATTATCATTTAACTACACATTTCTCCGGAAGAACTTTTTTTTGCATCTTTGATGTCACGTTTGGTTTTCCCGAACGTCTTGATTGTGTAAATGGAACTCAAGGAATTCAAAATATCCGTTCTGCCGCTCCGGCCCAAGCTGCTGCACTATGCCCGCAAGCTGACCGAGAACATGGAGGATGCCGAAGACGCCGTACAGGAGGTGATGCTCAGGCTGTGGAACAACCGCACGGAGCTGAGCCAATGCCACAGCATCGAAGCATTCGCCATGACTCTGACGCACAACGTCTGCATGGACCTGTGGCGCAGGCGCAAGGACACGCAGCCCGTAGACAGCATCCAAGCTGAAACCACGGAAAGGACACCGGAGCGCCTGCTCGAAGTAAAGGACGAAGTGAGGCTCATCCGCGAAATCATCGACACGCTGCCACCGTTGCAACGCCTCGTCATGCGGATGAAGGACGTGGAGGAATACGAGAGCGAAGAGATTGCCCAGATTACCGGATGCAGCGCCGAGGCCATACGCAGCAACCTGTCGAGGGCACGAAAGAAGGTGAGGGACATCTACTTGCAAACCATACAAGAACGTAAAAGGAGGAAACAATCATGAAGACGGAAGAACTGCTTGAAAAATATTTCGACGGACAGACCACCTGCGAGGAGGAACGCACACTGCGCCGCTTCTTCGCCTCGGACAGGGTGCCCGAACATCTGGAGGTGTATCGCCCGCTCTTTGCCTGCATCGACCGGGAAGCCGAGGCCTTCCGGCAAACCCAAGAGAAAGCAAGCGTTCCGAGCCTCAAAACGGAGGCATTCGCAAAGCCTATCCGCCTGTTCCGCCTGACCGCGGGCATCGCCGCCGCCCTGCTCCTCTGCATCGGCATAGGCGCCCTCCTGCCCCACGCCTTCTCCTCCGCCCCTGCCGGCTATGCCATCATCGACGGGCACTACTATGACAACCCGCAACTGGTGCAAGCCAAAGCACTGGAAGCCCTGCAAAACGTGGGCTTCACGGACGAAGAACTGAAAGAAACCATCAATCTGCCGAACCTATTACCCTAAAGCGTCATGAAAGCAAAAGAATACATCACCTACCGCCGCCTCATCGGCATCGTGCTGCTGACCCTCTGTTTCGGCCTGACCGCACACGCCCAGGAAGGACTGGCCATTGACAGCTTGTTCGAGAAATACAAAGACGAGAAGAACGTGACCTACGTGGAGCTGAACGGAAGCATCCTCCGCTCCTACCGCATGACGGCCTACAAGAGCCTGGTCTTCAAGGAAGTGACTCCCTACAAGCGGGAAATCCTGCGATGCCTCAAGCAGACCGTCGCCACCCATCAGGTAAAGAAAACGCAGGAAGTGAACGAAGGCGGCGAGCTGCGCAGTGCTTACTACTGCCTGAACCACATCGAACGAAAGGGCAAACGGGTGAACCGCTACATCCTCTACAAGGTCGGCAAGCAAGACATGGCCACCTTAGTCTACATCGAAGGACCGCTGGACGAGGAGGAGCTGATGGAGATGCTGTATCGTTAAATTGATAATTGATAATTGAAAATTAACCATTTACCATTAACCATTAAACATTAAACATTAACATAAGCATGAAAACAAAGACTATCCTGACGGCCGGCTGCCTGATACTGGCTACCGTCTGCACACAAGCTCAGCAAACCACCGAACCCCGACACGAACGGGCCGTCGTAGAGACGCAGGGAGACTCCATCATCATCATCAAAGGAGAGGGAGACATGCGCATCAAGCTCTACGAACAACAGACTGAGGAGGGCGAACAGCAAGAGGTGGAAATCTACGAAGGTGTCTACCTGGAAAGAGTGGACGCCGACAAGCGGACTTTCCTCGACGCCCTGCCTTTCATCCCCAACAAGAAAAAGCGGAGTTCCTATGAGCCGCATGTGTCGGGCATATTCCTGGGCTTCTCGCACATGTCCGACAACTTCATGGGCTTCGGAGCCAGCCCCAAGGCACACCTCGACCTGTCACAGTCCTGGGAATTCGGGTTCAATTTCCTCTGCGCCTATCACAACTTCAAGAAGAACCCGCACTGGGGGCTCAACATCGGACTGAACTGGGGTTACCGCTCGTTCAGTATCGACGGAGACTTCGCGCTGCTGAAACAGGACGGAGCCAGCTTCTTCCAAAGCGGACAGGAGATGCGACCCGAAGGAAGCGACAATACCACGCCTTACTATAGCAGCAGCCGCCTGCGCCACTTCTTCTTCCGCATCCCCGTGCTGCTCGAGTGGCAACAGCGTTGGAACAGAGGCCCGATTTTCTTCAACTTCGGCCCCGAATTCGAGATACGCCACGGTGTGAAGTCCTTCAGTCACGTGGACAGCGGCAAGAAGCAGACCGTGGGCAAGGGCATGTACGTCCGCCCCGTGGGCGTCAACCTGCTGCTCCAGGCCGGCTATGGAAACCTGGGCGTTTACCTCCGCTACTCCATGAATACGATGTTCCAGGGTGGCAAGGGTCCCGACGTATCGCCCTACTCCTTCGGCATCGCCTGGTATTGGTGAGGCGGAACGGGCATATATGTTTTAGGCACGGGATACCCCGTGCCTAAAACATATTACAAAGAAGAAAGGGCTCAGAAGCGCATGCCAAGCGTGAGCAACACCTGGCTGCGGCGATCGGTGACTTTCGTCAGTTCAGGAGAAGCAATCTCCAGCACATCGCCCACCTCGTTCATGTTCACAAACGGATAAAACTCCGACTTGCAGTTGGTGAACTTATAAGCCAGGTCGGCATAGAACATCGAACCGCGATAGCCGATGCCCACCGTGTAATTGTTCAACGCCTGGGTATTGGAGAAATCCGTATCCGTCTGAATGGAGTTGAGAGGCAAATCTTTGAACGCGTCTTTGTTGAACAAAGCCGAACGGTAGTTGTAACCCGCGCGGATAGCAAACTGAGGAATCACCTTGTACTCCAGTCCGGCACGGAAGGTATGCACACCTTTCAACATGGCCGTCGTGCTGTTCTCATACCCGAACGAATCGGAAAAGCCTTGCGGGTCGCTGAAGTTCATGGACGAATAGTTCTGATACTCATACTCGGCACCCAGCGCCCAACTGTTTCCAATGGTATAGCCCAAACTGAAGTTGAAGAGCCATGGTGTCCGGAGCTGGAACTCGCGGATCATATCGCCATCTACAATATTTTCCGTGGCCACCTGAGCCGGCTCGTTCTGACCCGTCACGGGGTCGTAGAGCGAAGACTCCACATAGGCGCGCGTCTTGTAGTCCAAGCTATAGAAGGTGGGGGTATGGATGGCCAATCCGACGCGCAACGGTGAATATTCAAAGGGGCGGATGATGGCACCCAGCTTCACGTCGAAGCCTGCGCCCACAATCTGATTATCGCTTGTCAATGAATAGTATTCACCGTTGTCATAGCTTTCACCATAGATCGTGTACTTGTTATAATCCACCGAAGAGACACCCACGGTCAGTCCCAAATATACACGATCTTTAATATTGAACGACACGTTGAAGTCATATTGCTCAATGCCGCCCCGCTGCTCCGAGTGGAAATTGGCCGTACCGTTATCGTACAGGCCATAATACACGCCCGGCGTGCGGTAGAGCGGATTGCCGTTCACGTCGCTGATCTGATTGCCGTCGTCGTCCAGGAAGGGAGTGTCCGTCCGGTCGGTCGTTATATCCGTAATCAGCCAGCCGTCATAGCCCAAGGCCGAAAGCCAGCCGATGTTGACATCCGTGTAGGCGTTGCTTCCCCACCCTTCGATGCCACCGGCCTGCCAGGCCATGTAATAGCTTTGCGAGAGATTGCCCAGCGAGCCTCCCATCTCCATGTTTCCATAGAAGGACTTTGCCTTGTGATAGTTGAAGCCGAAATTCACGTAACGCAAAGCGGTCTTATTACCTATCTTGGTGGAAAGGACAAAGCCCAGGTTGTCGAACGAGCCTCTCAGTTTGTCGGCACTCTTCTTCGTGCCCATGTAATCAGCGTCCGTGGCGAATGACGAAAGGCTGAACGAGGTCATCACGTCGTGGCTACGGTAAATACCTATGCCCGCGGGATTGGTGCCGATGGTCGAGATGTCACCACCCAGCGCACTCATCGCGCCGCCCATCCCGACAAAGCGGGCCGTAGCGTTCAAATCCTTATCTGCTATCTTGGCGGCATCATACACCGTCTGTGCCGTCACAGGAACCAGCGTCAGACACAATCCCATGACGACCATGCTTATTCTTCTATTTTTCATACTTCGCAATAATCTTAAATCCAACTTCTTGTAAAATCTCTACCGTCTTCTGGACGAGCCTCCGCCGCCTGAAGAACGAGTGGCACCGCCTCCGCCATAGCTGCGCGAACTTCCGCCCGAGCTGAAGCTGCTGCGTGACGACGAACTGCTGCGCGTAGGCGAATTGAAGTTCGTTCTTCTGCTTCTGTTGCTATTCTCCGGCGAATAGGAACGCGTCGAGCGGGTAGAATTAGAGCCACCCCGGTTGTAAGTGGCGCCCGACGAACGGAGGCCACCGCTACGCGTATAGGTAGAACCAGTGCCGGTGCGCCCCGCTTCCGACGACGTCCCCACACGGGTGCTGCTCGGACGTGTATAGGCGCCTGTGTTGCGGCGTGAATAAGTGGAAGAGCTACCGGAGTTTACGGAGGAGCCGTTGCGCGTCGTGGCTGAGCGCGTACCTACCACCCGGCGCACGGAAGTCGTGCCATTCTGATTGCGAGACCGATAGGAAGTGGTGCCGCTGACCCGGCCGTTCGACGAACGAACCGATCCATTGCCACTGACCATCCGGCCGTTGCGATAGGCACTCTGACCGTAAGAGCGTCGTGCAGTGTACGTGTCACGCGGTCCCCAATAACCATGCCCCGGATGATGCCAGTGCGGATGGTGGTAATAGGGCCATCCCCAGCCCCAGCCGGCATACCAGCCTCCCCAGCCGCCATACCAACCGGCGTACCAGCCACCATACCAGCCGCCCCAACCCCAGTTCCATCCGTAGTAGGGCCAGCCCCAACCCCATCCGAAGGAGTTATAGCGCCAGTCCCACCACAGGCGGTTGGTGAACGTCGGAAAAGCGTAGGCATACAGCCCGTCGGTATAGACATTCCACTCCCAGGAGTTCAGGCCATAGACCACATCCCAATAGAGCGGGCTGCTGATGCTGATGGCATAACGCGGATTGCGGAAGCGGATGATGCGCATGGCGTATTCATAGTCGTCCTCCGAACCGTCGAAGCCGTGCACCCATTCGCCTTCAGGGTCGGGCACGGCCTTTTCTTCGATATAGAGGGTGTCTTCCTCCTGCGAGAAGTCATATTCCTTCGCGTCATAGCGGCGGTTGTACTCATCCACGTCGCGCACGTTGCCTTTCTTGTCCTTCACCACGATGGTGGTCGTCGTGCCCGAATTGGTGCAGATCACAGGCTTCTGCGTCTCGACCACGATCACGTTTTCGGGCGCTTTCCGAACGGCCTGCTCCTCGGTCTTTTCGGTCTTCTTCTCGGCCTTCTTCTTCGAGGGTACATAATAGAGGTCATCCCCCACACTCTGTGCCGCGAGTGTCCACGGGAGGCACAGGGCTAAAAGTGATAAAAAAACAATCTTCTTCATATCTCTGTCGTATTAAGTTCACAAACACTTCTATTTTTCCGTATGGCAAAAGTAAGGCCGAAAATCCGGATTTCCCAAAGATTTTCCCCCTTCCTTCATAGGGATTTCCCTAAATCGACCTATCTTTGCAGGCGGAGCGTCATCGCGTCCCGCATTTTAACATAACCCTATCAAAACAATGAAATATTTAGAATTCACCTTCCACACCCACCCTTGCACGGAGACGGCCAACGACGTGCTCTGTGCCGTACTGGCCGAAGCGGGCTTCGAGAGCTTTGTGGAGCAGGCCGACGGCATTGCGGCCTACATCCAGAAGGACTTGTATGACGAAAACACGGTGCGACAGGCCGTGGCCGACTTCCCCCTGCCCGACACGAGCGTCACCTACAGCTACGTGGAGGCGGAGGACAAGGACTGGAACGAGGAGTGGGAAAAGAATTTCTTCCAACCCATCGTGATAGGCGACCGTTGCGTCGTGCACAGCACTTTCCATCACGACGTGCCGCAGGCGGACTATGACATCGTCATCAACCCGCAGATGGCCTTCGGCACGGGGCATCACGAGACGACGAGCCTCATCATCGGCGAGCTGCTGGACAGCGACCTCCGGGGTAAGTCGGTGCTCGACATGGGATGCGGCACGTCCATCCTGGCCATCCTGGCACGCATGCGCGGAGCTTCCCATTGCACGGCGGTGGACATTGACGACTGGTGTGTGCGCAATTCGCTGGAGAATATCGAACTGAACCACTTGGACGGCATCGACGTCTATCAGGGCGACGCCTCGTCGCTGGCCGACAAGGGACCTTTCGACGTAGTGATAGCCAACATCAACCGAAACATCCTGCTGGCCGACATGAAGCACTACATCGCCCGCATGAACCCGGGCGCCACCCTGCTGATGAGCGGCTTCTACACCGACGACATCGCCGCTATCCGCGCCGAAGCCGAAAGCCTGGGCATGAGGTTCGTGGGGCACAAAGAGAAGAACCGCTGGGCGGCGGTTGAATTGATAATTGATAATTGATAATTGATAATGGAGAATGAAAAGCCATAATTCTCAATTATCCATTATCAATTATCCATTGACTTAATAAGAAGTGAGTCAAGCTGCGCGGGCGTACCGTTGAACACGTTCAGATCCACTTCTTCCTCGATGCCCGGCACGGTGCCCACATCCGTATGCTGCCAGAAGTGCCACGCACCCCGGTAGCGCACGGAATCCACATAATAATGGGCTATCCAGTAAGGATAGGCATCGAAGACAGGGCTGTCCAGATAGCGCATCTTGAACTTATAAGAGGTATAGAGGATGGGCTTCACGCCATAGTGGGCTTCCACACGGTCGAGCCAGGTCTTGACGCAGGCCTGGAGTTCGGCCTTGTCTTTCTTGCCGGTGGTCTCCACGTCGAGCACGGGAGGCAAGTCGCCCGCTGCCAGCGGCACGGTGCGGATGAAGAAATCGGCCTGCTTCCGGGCGTCGGTGCGTGGCAGGAAGTAATGGTAAGCCCCGCGGATGAAATGATGCGCCTTGGCCGAGTCGAAATTCTGGCGGAAGGTTTCATCCAGATGGTCTCCCCCTTCGGTGGCTTTCATGAAGATGAAGCGGATGGGGAACTCTCCCGCCCGCTGTTCGGCCAGCCTGGCCCAGTCGATGCGTCCCTGATAATGAGACATGTCCACCCCGTGTACCTCGTAGTCACAAGGCAGGCACACGCCGTAACCTTTCAACCCGTAGCAGGGCTTCCAACGATAGGCATAGGGACGAATGAAGAACCAGTAGAACCCCGCCGCAAAGACCACGACGATGCAGAAAGCCAGCAGATTGCGCACCCAGACAGGCATCGTGCGCTCCCCCTCCCGGCGCTTGGGCATAGCCTTGCCCCGCGGAGCAGCCGCACGGCGGCGCACGGGTTTCTTCGTCTTGCCGCCGTTCTTCTTCCTCTTCGACATGGATTGTTCAGCCATATACACTCGTTCTTAATCGTGCGCAAAGTTAGCAGTTTTCCCAAGTCAAAGCAATGCTTTTCCCAAGGGAAACTGAAAAAAACACCCGAGACTTGCCTTATCCCAAATAAAAGCTGTATCTTTATCCCGAAATTTCAACTTAAAACGAAAAAATTATGGCAAGCAGAAAAGCATTAAAGAAAAGCGTGAACTATATCGCAGGCGAACTCTTCGCCGAATGTCTGGTCAACAAACTCTACGTCCCCGGCACCGACCCGCAGAAGGCCGACGCCCTGATGAGTGACATCCTGACTGCGCAGGACGAATTCCTGAGCCGCATCAGCCATACGGAACCGGGCAGCGTGAAAGAGTTCTACAAGAAATTCAGAACGGACTTCAACGCCAAGGTGAACGAATTCATCGAACGCATGGGACAACTGAAATAAACCGACGGAGAGAAGAGAATGAAACAACAACTCTGCCGATTTATTTATCACCACCTGCTGGGCTGGAAGACGAACGTCACGGTCCCCTTTCACGACAAGTGCATCCTTTGCGCCGCTCCCCATACGTCCAACTGGGACTTGCTCATCGGCAAGCTTTTCTATGGCTCGCTGGGACGCGACGCCCACTTCATGATGAAAAAGGAATGGTTCTTCTTCCCGCTCAACCTGGTGTTCAAAGCCATGGGGGGCATCCCCGTCAACCGCAGCAAGAAGAATTCGTTGGTCGATCAGATGGCCGAACGCTTCGCCTCTGTCCGCCGGTTCAACCTGGCCATCACCCCCGAAGGCACCCGAAAAGCCAATCCGGAGTGGAAGAAAGGCTTCTACTACATCGCCCTGAAAGCCCGGGTGCCGGTCATGCTCTTCGGGATAGACTATCCGTCGAAAACCATCTCCTGCACCCACACACTCATCCCGTCGGGCGATATCGAGAAAGACATGCGTGAGATAAAGCTTTACTATAAGAACTTCACGGGCAAGCACCCCGCGTACTTCTCCACCGGAGAAATCTGACTAAAGGAAGGTGTCCTCGAAAATCCTCACCACTATGCGCATCACCCTCATACAAACCGACATCGCCTGGGAAGACAAGCAGGAGAACCTGCGACGCCTGCGGATTTATCTGGAAAAGCTGGGCGGCCAGACGGATCTCATCGTCTTGCCCGAAACGTTCACGACCGGCTTCAGCATGAACACCGAGCGACTGGCCGAGCCCTTGACGGGATCCACCATCAGCTTACTCCAGCAATGGTCGTCCAAGTATGGCATCGCCTTGGCCGGGAGCCTCATCGCCCGCCATACGGACGAGAGCATCCGCAACCGCTTCTTCTTCCTTACGCCCAACGGGCAGGTTGCTTACTATGACAAGCGGCACCTCTTCCGCATGGGTAAGGAGAACCTGCACTTCCGGGCCGGGACGGAGCGCCCCATCATCCACTATCAGGGTTTTCGCATCTTGCCGCAGATATGCTACGATCTGCGCTTCCCCGTATGGAGCCGCAATGTGAATGACGAATATGACGTGATTATATACGTGGCCTGCTGGCCGGAAAGCAGACGCCGGGCCTGGGACGTCCTGCTTCAGGCAAGGGCGTTGGAAAACCAGTGTTACGTCTGCGGCGTGAACCGCACGGGGACGGACGGAAACGGCATTGCCCATAATGGCGGCAGCATTGTCTACTCACCCAAGGGAGAACGGCTCGCCTCCATCCCCGACGGACACGAGGGCATGACCACCGTTCACATCGACCTCGAACCGCTCCGCCTCTTCCGACGGAAATTTCCTGTCCGCGAGGACGCCGACACCTTCAGCATCCTACTCTAAAGAATGACGATAAATCCAAAGAAAAAACAACAGCGCATCCGGCAGGAGAAGCAAACCGTGGAGCAGATGATCCGCCTCTACTGCCGCAAGAAGGAAGGGAATAAGGATTTATGCCCTGCCTGCCGCGAGTTATTGGCATACGCCCACGCACGCCTGTCCCGTTGTCGGTTCGGCGAGGAGAAGCCCACCTGCCGCCTCTGCCCCATCCACTGCTATAAACCGGAGATGAAAGAGCAGATGCAACGGGTGATGCGCTACGCCGGGCCGCGCATGTTGCTCTATCATCCACTGGCCGCCCTCCGGCATCTGTGGAGGGAATACGTCAATTGAAATAGTAAAGGAAGACAGCCACACCTTCGAGCGCCTTCTTTTTCTCGCCTTCGATCTCGATGGCAAACTTGATTTCGGCCTTGGCCACACCGCGCAAGTTGACCAGTGACTGCATCGTAGCAACTAAGCGAATGCTCTGACCCGACAGAACGGCCTGACCGAACTTCATCTTTTCGATGCCGTAGTTGATCATCATCTTCAGGTTGTTCACCTCGATAATCTGATTCCACAAGTAAGGCAGCATGGAGAGGGTCAGATAGCCGTGCACGATCGTGCTCTTGAAGGGGCTTTCCGCCTTGGCGCGCTCTGTGTCAACGTGTATCCACTGGTGATCCAGCGTGGCGTCGGCAAAAAGGTTGATGCGCTCCTGAGGGATTTGCACATACTCGGAAACACCAATCTGCTGTCCTACCAGCTTCTCGAAATCTTCATACGAATTAATAATCACTTTTTCCATCGATTATAGTCTTTATTGTTCAACATTTTTCGTTCTTGAGCAGGCAAATATCGCATTTTCCCGACAAACGACAAAGAATTTCACCAACCGAATGATTCCGTTTAAGCAAGATTTGTCTATATTTGCCACTTATTCGCACAAAAAGGACATAAACCGACATGAACATGTTGCAGAAAACGTTTTAAATGAATACGACTGATATGAAAAAAAGATTTATCCGACCGATACTGGTCTCCATCGCCACCCTGTGTGCAGGCATCTCCCTGCCCTTCCTGCTGGGCAATGACCGCTTTAATCCTGAGCAAAACACGCTGCGCAGCGACGTGTCCCACTTCACCGCCTCGCCCACCGTTCCCGACGAGGTGACCTTTGCCGGACAGACCATCCGCATGGACTGTTACGACCACCGCGAACGCATGGATCGCGAGCTGATGGCTTTCACCTACATGCATTCTTCCACCATGCTCTCCCTGAAGCGTGCCAACCGCTACTTTCCCGTCATCGAACCTATTCTAAAGGAATGCGGCGTGCCCGATGACTTCAAGTACCTGGCCGTCATCGAAAGCAGTCTGAACCATCTGGCCAAGTCGCCTGCCGGAGCTGCCGGCGTATGGCAGTTCATGCAGGGCTCCGGACGCCAATACGGACTGGAAGTAAACCAGAACATCGACGAACGATACAACCTGGAGAAAGCCACACGCGCCGCCTGCAAGTATCTGAAAGACTCCTACGAGAAATACGGCAACTGGCTCTGCGTGGCCGCCGCCTACAACGCCGGTCAGGGACGCATCAGCCGGCAACTGCAACTCCAGATGGTGGACCAGGCCGCCGACCTGTGGCTGGTCGAGGAGACATCGCGCTACATGTTCCGCCTGCTGGCCGCCAAAGCGGTGTTCAGCGACCCTCAACGCTATGGGTTCATGCTGAAGCGCGAACAGCTCTATCCGCCCATTGAATGCACCACCGTGACTGTCACCACAGGCATTGATAACCTGGCCCGCTTTGCCAAGAGCAAGGGTATCACTTACGCTCAGCTCAAAGACTTCAACCCTTGGCTGCGCTCCACCTCGCTGATGAACAAGAGCGGACGCACCTACGTACTGAAAATCCCCGCACAGGAGGGCATGCACTACGACCCCAAGAAGACTGTACCTCACGACAAGAGATGGACAATCGACTGACGCCAACTGTCCTTGTTTACGGAGCCAAAGTGCCACTTTACGGAGCCAGAGTGGCACTTTAGCGAGCCAGAGTGCCACTTTAGCGAACCAGAATGGCAGTCTCATTGTTTCTCCGTCAGATACTTCCAGTAGCGCACGGGCATGTCCTGCCGGTGCTTGCGCGGATTCCACCGTTCTTTGATGCAGATGGCTTTGAAGTACGTCTTCCACAATTCCTGGAAGAGCTTTTCGTCCTTATCCATCAGACTTTCATCGAGGCGGCCGCTCAGGAGATGGGCGGCGCGGGTGTCTTCGGAGAAAGTGACGTGCCGCAACTCCCGGCGGTCGAAATAGAAGCCATAGGCGCGGCCCACGTCATAGATAAGCCAAGGCTGGTCGCCCAGGCGGTCACGGAAGTGCTCCGTCACCAGCGGCAGGGCGTTCTTCTCGGGACTCACGGCGGCGAAGTAGGTGCCGTCGGCTGCCTTCTGGAAGCGGATAAACTGAACGAGGTGCCACTTCTCACTGTTTACCCGCTTCCACATGCGCGAGAATTCCAGCACGTCAGGGTCGGCAAAATTGGTCTCAATAGAGCGAGGCGCATCGATGGCCTTGCGGATGTAACGGAAAAGAAGCATGGGCGTCTCCGCCTCCTCGGCCAGCCAGCACTGAGCCAGGCAACGTAACGCTCCCGCCGACAGCTTTTTCTCCAATCCCCGCCACACGCGCCCGGACTTCTCCTCATCAGTCACCACCGTGAAGACCTCGTCACAAAACAGCGGCAAGGGCTCCCCTTCCACCAACAGGACGTCGGGGAAAGTGCGCCGAGAATAGGCCTCAAAGACAGCCGTCAACAGACCCTCGAATGTATTATCGAACAGAAACACAACCATCATTCGTCGAACCGGATTTGCAGCTGCGCACCGTCATCTGTCTTCGGCTTCTTCTTTACCAACAGGCGGCGCACGCCTTGGGGAGTCAATTCATTCACGGTCAGCATGGGCAGCTCATTACACGTGATGAAGTATTGTGCTTTTTTCATCACTGCTCCCATCTTCTTCAGCTGATAAAAGCCCAGGCGGGAGAAGCGGCGCGAAGCCACAATCAGGCGGGCGGACTTCACCCCGATGCCCGGCACGCGGAGCAGCATCTCATAGTCGGCCTTGTTCACGTCGACAGGGAACTGCTCCGGATGGCGCAAGGCCCACGCCAGCTTGGGATCCACCTCCAAATCAAGGTCGGGATAGGCGTCATCCACGATTTCATCCACCTTGAACTGATAGAAACGCATCAGCCAGTCGGCCTGATACAGGCGGTTCTCACGCACCAGCGGCGGTTGCTTCAAAGCAGGCAGGCGCGGATCGTAAGCATTCACCGGAACATAACCCGAATAGTAGACACGGCGCATCGTCGGCTGGCTATAAAGAGCCGACGACAAGAAGAGGATATCCTTGTCCGTCTCCGCCGTAGCCCCCACAATCATCTGCGTACTTTGCCCCGCAGGCACGAAGCGCGGCGCATGGCGGAACTTCTTCCGATCCTCACTATTCTGCAACACACCCTGACGGATATATGACATAGGAGCATACACACTGCGGTGGTCCTTCTCGGGCGCTAACAGTTTCAGGTTCTCTTCCTTGGGAATTTCTATGTTCACGCTCAGACGGTCGGCATACAGTCCCGCCTCATGGACCAACTCCCGCGAGGCGCCGGGGATACTTTTCAGATGGATATAGCCGTTAAAGCGGTGTACCGTCCGCAGGTCCTTAGCCACACGCACCAGACGCTCCATCGTATAATCGGGATTGCGCACCACCCCGCTGCTCAGGAAAAGCCCCTCAATGTAGTTGCGACGATAGAACTCCATCGTCAGTTCCACCAGCTCGCTCACCGACAGTGTGGCGCGAGGGATGTCGTTACTCCGGCGATTGATGCAATAGGCACAGTCGTAGATGCAATAGTTCGTAAGCATCACTTTCAGCAACGAGATGCAACGTCCGTCCTCGGCAAAGCTGTGACAGATGCCCACGCCGCCTACCGTATTCCCCACCATTCCCGCCTTTCCGCGACGCACGGTGCCGCTTGACGAACACGAGACGTCATATTTGGCCGACTCGGCCAACACCTTCAGTTTATGTAGCACACTTTCGTTCATCGCTTCCTGCTTTTACGCCTGCAAAGTTAGAAATCTGTTTTTGAATTTTCTCCCAAAAACATTATCTTTGTGCCGCAAATCCCTAAAAAAGATGCGAAAGCAAGTTCAGATATTCATCCTCGCCATACTCCTGGGCAGCCTTGCCTGCCTACAGGCACAGACGCCACAGCAGAAAACGCTTACAGAAGACAGCATTCGCCTCAGCCTGCTGACATGTGGTCCCGGACAGGAAATCTACTCCCTCTTCGGACATACGGCTATCCGCTATGAAGACCGTCGCCGGGGAATCGACGTCGTATTCAACTACGGACTGTTCAATTTCCAGTCATCCAACTTCATCCTACGCTTCACGCTGGGCGAAACGGACTACCAGCTGGGAGCCATGAACTACCGCCATTTCCTTGCGGAGTATCAACTGGACAACCGCGATGTCTGGGAACAGACACTGAACCTGACGACGGAAGAAAAACAGAAACTAATCAGCCAACTGCAAGAAAATTACCGTCCCGAAAACCGCGTCTACCGCTATAATTTCTTCTATGACAACTGCGCCACCCGCCCGCGCGACCAAGTGGAACGTGCCGTAGGCAACTCTCTGCGCTATGCCGACGACATGACGACAACCGAGACGGGCCGAAGTTTCCGCGACATCGTCCACCAATACTGCGAGGGGCATCCTTGGGCTCAGTTCGGCATCGACCTCTGCATAGGCAGTAAAGCCGATTGTCCCATCAGCCGCCGGCAAATGATGTTCGCCCCCTTCTATCTGAAGGATTTTTTTGCCAAGGCCACACTGGCAGACAGCACCGGCATCCGTCCCTTAGTGAGCCTGACGGAGCAGCCCGTCGTCATCTCCGACGAAGACAGACAGCTCTCCCCCGCATGCCTCCCCCCACTACCGGCCGCCACGCTACTATTCATCATTGTAGGCGCCGCCACATGGTATGGCATACGCAGACAGAAAAGCCTGTGGGGCATCGACCTCATGCTGTTTGCGGCAGCCGGTCTCAGCGGATGCATCTTGAGTATCCTGGCTCTCTTCTCACAACACCCTGCCGTCAGCCCCAACTACGTGCTGTTCGTGTTCCATCCCTTGCACCTGATCTGCCTTCCCTGGATGCTCAGAAAGGTACGAAAAAAGAAAATAAGCCGCTACATGCAGGCTAATTTTGCCGTTTTAACACTATTTATATTGCTTTTGGCCGTCATACCGCAAAAAATCAATCCGGCCGTACTACCTTTGGCACTGTGTTTGCTGGTACGCTCGGCAGGCAACCTGCTTCTATCACATCAACAAACTATGATAAGGAAAAGAAGAATACGAAGATGAAAAAGGACTGATAACCTCCATATTAATGCTAACCTTCGGCGGACTACAGGCTCAGCCGTTGCCCGCTACGCCCAGACTGGTCGTAACACTGACCATCGACCAGCTTCGCACAGACTATCTGGAGGCATTCTCAGCCCTCTACGGAGAGAGAGGCTTCAAACGGCTGATGCGCGAAGGCAAAGTCTACATGCAGGCAGAGATGCCTTTCAGCAAGCCCGACCGCGCTTCGGCCACGGCTACCCTCTTCAGCGGCTGTTCGCCCTCCACGCATGGCGTCATCGCCTCTAAGTGGATGGACGTATCTACACTGACGCCGCGCAGCTGCGTGGACGACCCCAACTTCATGGGCAACTACACCAATCAAAACAGCTCGCCGGTTCAGCTGCTGACATCAACCGTTGCCGATGAACTGAAGATTGCCACCCGCAATGCAGGAAAGGTCTACGCCATCGCTCCCTTTCGCGATGTGGCAGTCCTGAGTGCCGGGCATGCCGGTGACGGAGCTTTTTGGATGAACAAGACAAACGGTAAATGGTGCGGAACCACCTATTACCAAGAGTTTCCCGAATGGCTGAGTCAGTATAACGACTCCAGCTCCGTCGATTTCCGCATCAAGGACATCGTTTGGACTCCGCTTCACCAAGCTTCCAGCTACAAATATCTGCCCGACTGGCGGACCGAACCATTCAAATATATCTTTGAACACGAACGTGAGAACAAATTCTATCGCCTGGCAGTAAGCCCCCTCGTCAACGACGAGGTCAATCTACTGACAGAAAGGCTGTTGGATAAAAGCGGAATAGGCCGGGACGAGATACCCGACCTGCTGGCACTCACTTACTATGCGGGCAACTACAACCATCGCAGCACCCGTGAATGCGCCATGGAGATGCAGGACGTCTATGCCCGCCTGGACCGGAGCATCGCCACCTTGCTCGATCTGCTCGACCGAAAAATCGGGTTAGGCAACGTCATTCTCTGCATCGCTTCCACCGGCTATGCGGATCCTGATTCGGCCGATACAGGCATCTACCGCATTCCGGGAGGGGAATTTCACCTGAACCGCTGCGCCACCCTGCTCAACATGTACCTCATGGCTACATACGGGGCAGGCCAATATGTAGAAACTTTCTATGACCAACAAATTTACCTCAATCATAAACTGCTGGAAGACAAACAGCTTGACCTGACGGAAATACTGGAAAAATCAGCAGCCTTCTTGGTACAGTTCAGCGGGGTGGATCAAGTCTATTCGTCACACCGGCTGCTGCTCGGCTCGTGGTCGCCACAAATAGACCGCATCCGCAACAGCTACCACCGCAAACGTTCGGGCGACCTACTGATAAGCGTATTGCCGGGATGGACCATCGTCCAGGAAGGCGGGCACGATAACCGCGCCGTGCGAGCCGGCGAGACTCCGGCCCCACTGATACTCCTCGGCGGCGGCATCAAGGCCGACATCATCCGCACTCCCGTCAGCGCCGACCGCATCGCGCCTACCCTAAGCAGCGTGATGCGCATACGCGCCCCCAACGGTTGTACGACTTCTCCACTGGGACTCTGACCATTTCTCCTTTACAAATGCAGTAAGGTATATTCCCAACTATTCCGCATACAATCATTATTTCTTGTATTCTAACGGATTATTTGGAAAAAACTCTGTGGAACAGTGTGCTCTGTGGAGTGAAATTCTTACCTTTGCGCACACAAAAATATCATAGTAACTACATAAGAATAAATAAAAACAATTATAAAATGGGATTTAATGAATTTTTGAGCTCGATTTTCGGCAACAAATCCACCCGAGACATGAAGGAAATACAACCCTGGGTGGACAAGGTGAAAGCCGCTTATCCCGAAATCGACAACCTGGACAACGACGCCTTACGTGCCAAGACAGAAGAACTGAAGGCATACATCCGTAACTCCGCCGCCACCCAGCGCGCCAAAGTGGACGAACTGAAAGGAACGGTAGAAAGCACAGAACTGGAAAAGCGTGAAGACCTCTTTGCCCAGATAGACAAGATTGAGAAAGAAATACTGGAAATCTACGAGAAAGCGCTCGATGAAGTGCTGCCCGTGGCCTTTGCCATCGTCAAGTCTACGGCAAGACGCTTCACGGAAAATGAGGAAATCGTGGTTACAGCCAATGATTTCGACCGTCAGTTGGCTGCCACGAAGGACTTTGTCCGCATTGAAGGCGACAAGGCTATCTACAAGAACCATTGGATGGCAGGCGGAAACGAAATCACCTGGAACATGGTACACTACGATGTACAGCTGTTCGGTGGCGTCGTTCTGCACAAAGGCAAGATTGCCGAAATGGCAACCGGTGAAGGTAAAACCCTCGTGGCAACCCTCCCCGTATTCCTCAACGCCCTGACCGGAAACGGTGTACACGTGGTGACGGTCAATGACTACCTGTCCAAACGTGACTCCGAATGGATGGGTCCGCTCTACATGTTCCACGGCTTGAGCGTGGATTGCATCGACAAGCACCAGCCCAACTCCGACGCCCGCCGCCGCGCCTACCTGGCCGACATTACATTCGGAACCAACAATGAATTCGGCTTCGACTACCTGCGCGACAATATGGCCATCAGCCCGAAAGACCTGGTACAGCGTCAGCACAACTATGCCATCGTCGACGAGGTGGACTCCGTCCTGATTGACGATGCCCGTACGCCGTTGATCATTTCCGGTCCCGTGCCCAAAGGCGACGACCAACTCTTCGAACAACTCCGTCCGCTGGTTGAGAAACTGGTGGAAGCACAGAAACGACTGGCTACTCAATACCTGGCCGACGCCAAGCGCCTCATCGCCTCCAGCGACAAGAAAGAACAGGAAGAAGGTTTCCTCTCCCTCTACCGCAGCCACAAGGCTCTGCCCAAGAACAAACCGCTCATCAAGTTCCTGAGCGAACAGGGCATCAAGGCCGGCATGCTGAAGACCGAGGAAATCTACATGGAGCAGAACAACAAGCGCATGCACGAAGTGACCGACCCGCTCTATTTTGTCATCGACGAGAAACTGAACAGTGTGGATCTGACCGATAAGGGCGTGGACCTCATCAGCGGCAATTCGGCCGACCCCACCCTCTTCGTACTGCCCGACATTACCGCCGAGCTTTCCGAACTGGAGAATGAAAAGGACCTGACGGAAGAAGAACGCCTGGCCAAGAAGGACGCCCTGCTCACCAATTATGCCATCAAGTCGGAACGCGTACACACCATCAACCAGCTGCTTAAGGCCTACACCATGTTCGAGAAGGACGATGAATACGTAGTCATTGACGGACAGGTGAAGATCGTGGACGAGCAGACGGGCCGTATCATGGAAGGCCGCCGCTACTCCGACGGTCTGCACCAGGCCATCGAAGCCAAGGAAGGCGTGAAGGTGGAAGCCGCCACGCAGACCTTCGCCACCATCACCCTGCAGAACTACTTCCGCATGTACCACAAACTGGCCGGTATGACCGGTACGGCTGAAACGGAAGCCGGTGAGTTCTGGGACATCTACAAGCTGGATGTCGTAGTCATCCCGACCAACCGCCCCATTGCCCGCAAGGACATGAACGACCGCGTCTACAAAACCAAACGCGAGAAATACAAAGCGGTCATTGAAGAAATCGAAGCCATGGTACAGGCCGGACGCCCGGTGCTGGTAGGTACAACATCGGTAGAAATCTCGGAAATGCTGAGCAAGATGCTGACCATGCGCAAGATACCTCACAACGTATTGAACGCCAAGTTGCATCAGAAAGAAGCCGACATCGTGGCCCAAGCCGGTCAGAGCAGCACGGTGACCATCGCCACCAACATGGCCGGCCGTGGTACCGACATCAAGCTGAGCCCGGAAGTGAAGGCCGCCGGTGGTCTGGCCATCATCGGTACGGAGCGCCACGAATCCCGCCGCGTAGACCGTCAGCTTCGCGGACGTGCCGGACGTCAGGGCGACCCGGGTTCATCCATATTCTTCGTTTCACTGGAAGATGACCTGATGCGTCTGTTCTCGTCCGACCGCATAGCCGGCGTGATGGACAAGCTGGGCTTCAAGGAAGGCGAGATGATTGAGCACAGCATGATTTCCAAGTCCATCGAGCGCGCCCAGAAGAAAGTGGAAGAAAACAACTTCGGCATCCGCAAGCGTCTGCTGGAATATGATGACGTGATGAACAAGCAGCGTACCGTGGTCTACACCAAGCGACGCCACGCCTTGATGGGCGAACGCATCGGCATGGACATCGTCAACATGATCTGGGACCGTTGCGTCAACGCCGTCGAAGCGCCCGATTACGAAAACTGCCGGATGGACATGCTCCAAACGCTGGCCTTGGAAGCTCCGTTCAGTGAAGAAGAATTCAAGAACGAGAAGAAAGAAAAACTGGCCGACCGCGCTTTCGACGCTGCCATGGAACTCTTCAAGCGCAAGACTGAACGCATGGCGCAGATTGCCTACCCTGTCATCAAACAGGTGTATGAAAATCAAGGACACATGTACGAGAATATTCTCATCCCCATCACCGACGGCAAGCGTATGTACAACATCTCCTGCAACCTGAAAGCCGCCTACGAAAGCGAGTGCAAGGAAGTAGTGAAGTCGTTCGAGAAGAGCATCCTGCTGCACGTCATCGATGAAGCCTGGAAAGAGAACCTGCGCGAGCTGGACGACCTGAAACACTCCGTACAGAACGCCAGCTACGAACAGAAAGACCCGTTGCTGATTTACAAGCTTGAGTCCGTCAACCTGTTCGACGCCATGGTGGACAAAATCAACAACCAGACCGTCTCCATCCTGATGCGCGGACAGATACCGGTACAGGAAGCGCCCGCCGAAAATCAGCAAGCCTTGCAGCGCGGCGTGGAAATTCGTCAGGCTGCGCCCGAACGGCGTCAGGACATGAGCAAATACCGCGAACAGAAGGTAGACCTGAATGATCCGAACCAGCAGGCTGCTGCGGCAAGAGACACCCGCGAACAGCCTAAGCGCGAACCCATCCGGGTTGAAAAGACTGTAGGACGCAACGATCCCTGCCCCTGCGGAAGCGGTAAAAAATACAAGAACTGCCACGGCAGAAATCTCTGAGAGTAACGAAAAGGTAACAAGAGCGGCATCCCAAACTTGTTACGCCCGCTTAACAAAAGCCTTGAACGGTTAAAAAAACGTTCAAGGCTTTTCTTTTATCCTCCAAAAGATTAATTTTGCTACCCGTTAACAGAGAAAGGAGCATCCTGATGAAAAAGAATCTACTCTATTGCATGGCAACGATTGGCTTTCTGTGTCTGAATGCCTGCCAGACTATTGAACAACTGTCCATTGACTATATGCTTCCGGCCGAGGTCAGCTTCCCCGAAAACTTGAAACGGGTGGGCATCGTGAATAATATGCCGGACACACCGGACAATAAACTCATCACAAGCTCGAAGGAACCCAAGAAAAATGAAACGGAAATAGCACGCCGCACAGACTACTACAACGGCGACCCGCGCATCGTGACCGAGACACTGGCCGAGGCTGTCGCCAACGAAAACTACTTCGACCTGGTTGTCATTTGCGATTCCGCCCTCAGGAGTAAGGACACCACTCCCAGAGAAGCGACCCTGTCCGGCGAGGAAGTGAACCGGCTGACGCGGGACTTAGGCGTCGATTTCCTCATCGCGCTGGAAAATGTCCAGTTCCGCTCTTTACGCAAAGTAAGCTATCTGCCGGAATGGAACGTATTCTACGGGACCGTGGATGTCAACGTAGCCCCGACTGTCAGGGTTTATCTGCCCAACCGCAAGATACCGATGGTAACGGTCAATTGCACCGACAGCATCTTCTGGGATGCCTACAGCGGCAGCGACACCCAAATCTTCAACGAACTGATTTCCGAAAAAGACATGCTGAAACAAGCCTCCGAATTTGCCGGTACAGTCCCCGTCAAGTACCTGCTTCCCCATTGGCAGACAGCCAAACGCTATCTCTTCACGGGAGGCAGCGTCAATATGCGCGACGCGGCCATTTACGTCAAAGAAAACAACTGGCCGGAAGCGATACGCCTATGGCAAATGGAATATGAACAGAAAAAAGGCAAAAAGAAAATGAGCGCCGCCTATAACATCGCCTTGGGCTACGAAATGCAGGACAGCATAAACACCGCTTACGAATGGGCGCTCAAAGCACAAAAGATAGCATGGGAGGTAGACGAAATGGACCAAAAAAGGACAACTCTCCCACAGGCGAGTGACATTCCCCATTACCTCTTGACAAGTGCTTATGTGAGCGAATTACAGGAGCGCAACAACGGACTAACGCTCTTGAATGCCCAAATGAGAAGAAATAAGGATGATTTTTAGTAAAAACCTGCAAGGATAATCATTTTTTTTCTACCTTTGGAGAACGTAACAAAAGACAAGCCATTATGAAACTGAGCCAAACTTCTCTCTCCTTGTTGGAAAATGCCATAAAAGAAGCCGCAAGCAGATACAACTGCACTTGCGAACAGCCTGTCGTGACAGACATCCATTTACAAGTCAATCCCAATACCGGCGAACTGTCCATCTACAACGATGACGATGAAGTGCTGACCAACACCATCGTCGAAGAGTGGAGTTCCTATGACGGCAACAACTTCAATGGAGAGATAGAACATCTTCTCTCCGAGCTATTGAACGACATGAAGAATGCGGGCGACTTTGACAAGATGAACATCATGAAACCCTTCTCCTTCGTATTGGTCGATGAAGAAAAGGAAACACTTGCCGAATTGTTGCTGATGGATGATGACACCCTTATGCTCAACGACGAATTGCTGAAAGGACTGGATGAGGAACTGGATGAATTCCTCAAGAAGCTGTTGGAATGAACGACCGCTTCAAATCATTCCGCATATCTTTTCTTGTCTTCCTCCGTGATCTCACGGATTACCCGGCACGGGTTTCCCGCCGCCAACACATTAGCCGGGATAGAGCGGGTGACCACACTTCCGGCACCGATTACCGAATTATCCCCTATGCTTACTCCCGGCAATACGCTTACGTTGGCTCCAATCCACACGTTGTCGCCCACCGTAATGGGATAAGCGTACTCCAACCCCTTGTTCCGCCTTTCCGCATCCAACGGATGTCCGGCTGTATAAAAGCCGCAATTAGGGGCGATGAACACGTTGTCGCCAAACGACACCTTAGCCTCGTCCAGGATGACGCAGTTCATGTTGGCAAAGAAATTTTCTCCGATTTCGATGTTGTAGCCATAGTCGCAATAAAAAGGAGATATGATCGTAAAATTCCCTTTGGTCTTTCCGAACAGGCTGCGGATTAAAGCCTCCCGTTCGGCTGTACGGGACGGACGAAGCCGGTTCAACTCAAAGGTCTTGTCCGCACACGCTTCCCGTTCGCCGAGCAATTCCGCATCATAATTGGCATCATACAGCTTGCCTGCCTTAGCCTTCATTTTTTCGTTTTCCATTGTCTTCTAATGTTATATTTTTGCTTTGCGAAGATAACGAAAACCGGAAAATGAGGCAAGACCTATAAAGAAAAAGTATCTGATTACGGCACCATACTTTTCAGGTGTTTTTCAGAAGCCTTCTGAATACTTTTCAGGATACTACCTGAATACCTTTCAGAATACTACCTGAATACCTTTCAGGATAGTACCTGAAAGACTTTCAGACAGTACCTGAAAGACATTCAGACAGGGCCTGAAAAGTATTCAGGCCGTTCCTGAAAGAAACCTGAAACATCCCTTGCGGACGGACTCCGCTCCTACCTTCCGCCAAAATTTCCATCTCGTTCTTTTCCGGTGTGAAAGATTTACTGATTTTAAGAAGCGACAGCTGGCTGTTCCAACGGTTTTTGCTATTTTTGCATAGAAACAAAACGACAGAAAGGACATGGCGAAGATTTTGAAAGTAAAGAACGTGGGCGACTACAGCCGCTATCTGGGATGCGCGACACAGCATCCGTTGGTTTGCGTCATCGACTATGCGGAGGCCTCGCCCGTGCGTTCCAGCCTGAACAATTACAGCGTGTACGGCATCTTTTTCCACGACGAGGCGGAGATAGACCTGGCCTACGGCT
Source organism: uncultured Bacteroides sp. (assembly GCA_944319875.1). Taxonomy (GTDB): domain Bacteria; phylum Bacteroidota; class Bacteroidia; order Bacteroidales; family Bacteroidaceae; genus Bacteroides. The sequence goes on along the minus strand of CALUFR010000045.1, from coordinate 10,646 downwards.
GCGGCAAGTACGACTACAAGAAAGGGACGGTCATCTGCGTGGCTCCCGGACAGGTGGGCGGCAAGGAGGACGACGGCGAGGAGGTGATGCTGACGGGATGGGCATTGCTGTTCCATCCCGACCTGCTGCACGGCACTCCGCTGGAGAAGTCCATCCGGACTTACTCTTTCTTCGACTACCGTGTCAATGAAGCCCTCCACATGACCGACGAGGAGCACGACATCCTGGCCTCGCTGATGCGCCAGATGCGCGAGGAACTGGGAAAGAAGCACGATGAGTTGCAGGATGCCATCATCGTCAGCTACATCGAGCTGGTGCTGAACTTCTGCCAGCGTTTCTACAACCGCCAGTTCATCACCCGCAAGCTGGAGAACTCCGACATCCTCGCCCGCTTTAACGCCCTGTTGCAGAGCTACTACGAAGAGAAACTGCAACTGACCCTCGGCCTTCCCACCGTGCAATATTGCGCCGACAAGCTCTGCATGTCGCCCAACTACTTCGGCGACATGTTCAAGAAGATGACGGGCGACACCGCCAGCAACCATATCCGGAAGTATGTCATCCGCCTGGCCAAGAACGCGCTTGCCGGAGGAACGCCCATCGCGCAAGTGGCCTACGAACTGGGCTTCGAGTATTCCCAGCACTTCAGCCGGATGTTCAAGAAGCAAACAGGCGTCACCCCGTCAGAATATTGCCAGCGGTTGCATTCCAATCATATCACTCCATAAAATTGCTGATTTTGTTGGCGGGGTTGAGCGGTGTCTGGTCTGTCAGTTCCAACGACTTGACCATGTGCAGCGTCCCCTGCTTGTATCGCTGGAAATGTGCGGAAGCGATGTGCTTGTCATACGCTTCTTTGCTTACGTATGTTTCAAGGATGGTTATTTGGCAGGGATTATCCTTTTCGGCAACGGCATACATGGTCAGCACACCCGGTTCGGTGCGCAGGGAGATTTCGCCCACTTCCGTTGCGTATTTCATATACTCGTCGAGGTACTGCGGATAGACTTCGATTTTCGACAGGCGCACGATGCCGTCGGCAGCCATTGGTTGCTTGGCGCACATGCCCGGCTGTTTGTGCTTTTCCGTCCCGCCGCAAGACAGTAATCCGAACAGGAGCCATGCGGCTAATAGATTTCGTGTCATATTCATATTTTCTTCCTTTTATTATTTCATGTTTGCAAAAATACAACGCACAAGACGAAGCAAGATAGACATATCCTCTGTGTTTGTAACAATTCTTATATGAAATAGGGTCAGCTGCATGACTTTGCAATATAAAGGCGGACACACATCACATAGTGATGCTGTCCGCCTTTTGTGATTCCGCTGCGATTCGAACGCAGGACCCACGCCTTAGAAGGGCGTTGCTCTATCCAGCTGAGCTACGGAACCAGCCTTAATTGCGGTGCAAAATTAGTTCTTTTTGTCGAAACTGCAAAGGATTGGGGCACAAAACTTCGGGAAAAACGCCGTTTTCACGGTCTTCGCCAACCCAAATAGTGGCAGCAGACCGCCAAGAAAGGCAGATAGTGCAGTAAAAACGCCAGTGACTGCCGCACGAAACTGTCCCAGCCGAACGTCCAGGCATGGATGCAGTCGCTCAAACGGGAGTAATCCAGGAAAGCGAAGAACTGCGAAGCGAAAAAGACTACCACCAGATAGAGCGCCATGAAACGCCGCAAGTATATCAGTCCTTCCACCACATCGCTGTCCGACTGATAACGACCGCTGATGCAGCCATAAAAAAGTCCCATCACCAACGCGCCCACCGCAAAAAGCAGCGGAAATCCTTCCATCAAGGGGGAACGGAGCAGTCCGCCGTCTATACCTCGCAGAACGGCCCACGGCGAGAATGTGGCCAGTAGCAGCACAACCACGTACAGGACTCCCGACAGCATGGCACCCTGCAAGGCTCTGCGTTCCTTGCGGGAAAGTTGCCGGTGCTCCGCCTCCTGACTCCGACCTACCGACAGGCGGTATCTCCGTCGGCAGGCGTCGGCCAGTCCTGAGTGTAGCCACACACCTATGCCCGCCAGCGGCAACAAGACGGGGCCTAATGCTCCGAAACCCATGAAGTTCGTCACGACATGGCGCAAAAACCATCGCAGCCCTTCGGAGCTCAGCAGACTGCGGACACGAACCACTTCACCCGTCTCCGGGCGCATGGCCTGCAGGCCATAGACTTCGGAAATCCACGACAGAAATACCACGGAACAAGCCAGCAGAAAGAACACTGTGGCCGGATGCCAGATGTATCGCCTATTCTTCATCCGCCACCAGATTATCTACGTCGAGTATCCTCAGTTCCAGCGCACGCACCACCAAGCGGGTAGCGTTCACGTTTCCACCCTCATTGTCGGGAAACAGGCGGCTTATCAGGTCGTTCTGCCGTTTCTCCAGCGACTTCACTCCGAAAGGCATCCCCTTCAAGCCGGCAATCATCTCCTTGGTATAACCCAACGCCAAATGGCGCAAGAAGCGTTCGTCGTATTCGTCGATGTCATAGCTGATGACGGCTTCTAAGCGCTTGGCGTCATTCAGTACCGAGCGGCGAAACCGCTCTACAATTTTCTCCAGGATGGGATAGTTGAAGACCAGCTTCCTGCCGTCCATCACCGCCTGCACGTCGGTCTTCGTCAGCAGTTCGCCCGTCTTCAGAATGATGCCGTCGGCACCTGCGTCCAGTACATCCACCCACAGCTTCTCGTTCAGAATTTCGCCCGTAAATATCAGGACATGTACTCCGGGATAACGCCGGGAGATGTTCCGGCAGATGTCCACACCGATGGTGGTAGAGCCTCCCAATCCCAGGTCAAGCAACACCAGGTCGGGCAGTTCCTTCTCCATCAGCGGCCAGAAGTCCTGCTCGGTCATAGCGGTGCCTATCACCTCCGCATCGGGGATTTCATGGCGGAAGATTTCTTCCGTCCCCTTCAGCTCCAGCTTCATGTCTTCTACAATGATTACTTTATATTTCATCGCTATCAGTTATTTTTATTCGCTCAATTTTTTTTCCTCTATTCTTCGTCATTTGCGGGGAATGGTAAAACTGACCGTAAATCCCCTACCATCGGGAGTGGTCTCCGCATCGATACGGCAGCCGCGCCTACCGGCATATTCGTCGTGATCGCGAATAATCTGCTTGCCTATCAGATATTCCGTCCCGCGCAGGCGGCCGTCCTCACCGGAGGTCATCCGCTCTAAACTGGGATAGAACAGTTGGTTCAGCTCCTCCTGCGAACGATTCCTACGCGTGTCGGTAAAGCTGAAACGGACAAATGGGCCGTCAGCCACCACCGCAAGGCGAAGCTCTCCGCCTGCAGGCCATGCCAAAGCCTCATCCACCAGACTTTCGAGCAGGAAGCGAAGCTGATCCACGTCGCCCACCACCTGCGCATCCGTCGTCTCCACAGTCAGAGTCACCGCTGCGCGGCAGTTCTTCACCGCCTTGTGGAAATAATTGCCGGCCGCCTCCGTGAGCACACTCACGGGAATGACCGAGCGGCGGAACGTCACCTCCTCCAGCTGACGCGCGGCACAGGAACTGAGCAACGCAAAGATACCCCGATAATACTCAGCCAGTTCGCGGACGGCTGCCACGGTTTCTGCTTCGGATGCAGCGTCCAACGTCCGCGAACGAAGCTTCCCGACGAGTTGCTTAATCCGGTTCGGATAGTAAAGAGTCTCGTGCTTGATGGTAGACAAACAGTTGTCCAGCACCATGTTCTGCACATGCAGTTGGCTGTCCTCGTAGGAAGCCCTGCGCACCTCGTCTTCCGCCAATTCGATATCGCGGTACTTCGTAGCCAGTTTCACCACCGCATTGAAGAGTACAATGGCCAGATAGCGCGCCACCAGCTCCAACAGCAAGAGGTCGCTCTCCTGCTCCTCGCCCTGCCTGCGCTCCAAGTGCAGGACTCCGATACAGCGCTTCACACCTCCAGCCTCCACGAGCAGCGGCAGCATCTGCGTCGAATCATCGAACACGGGCCTCTGCATTTCCATGCACCGTTCTGCCTGTTCCATCAGTCCGCTGTCCGCGCCATCTGCGTTGCGGGGGTTGCACACGTAGTCCAGACGGTGTGTCTCCTCGTTGTATATCGCGATGCCCAGGCGGTCAATGCCCACCAACTCATTCACGACGTGGAACGTCTCGTCCACAATCCGCCGGGGTATCAGCCCCAGTGCGGCTTCCTCGTGATCTGCGTCGGACTCCGCCTCAACAGAGGTCGCCGGACGCGAAGCCTTGAACACCAGACTGTCTATCTCGAGCACCTGCTCCAGATTCCACCGATCCACCAACCGCTTGCGGAAATAAAGGAAATAATAGCCTAATATCAGTGCGAGGAACAGGAAGATGGTCAGCCAGATGCCCACCGTGCGGTTGCCGGCTGAACGTTCCAGGCGTCGACAATATTCCTCCAGCGATTGGTCCTCCCCCAGCAGTTTATAGAGGGCCGTATAGGCGTCATTATTATAGCGATAGGCATCCCAGCGCTTCAAGGCCATAAAAGCTACCGCTGCCTCATTGCGGATGTCCAGTATAACATGATAGTCCGTGTCAAACCACGCATCCCACCATTGTAGCTCGGCCGCACTCCCCTTGCCTGTCAATGTCATCGGCTTTTCGGCACGATCCTCGCCATACTCGGCCGCATGTTCATTCAGGCACCAGATGGCGGAGTCAACATAGGCCAGCGTCTGCTCATATCGGCGGTCGATGTTGCTGTAGTAGGCCGCGTTGGCATAGTCCGACGCCCACAGCAGAAGCTCATCGCTGGCTTGTACCGACGAAGTTCCTTCCACCCGCATCTCTTCCTCACCGCATGAAGCCAGTCCCAGCGACAGGAGCAGTACGAGCAGCGTCAGTGCCTTCCGTACTCCCACAGGCAGACGAAAATAGAAACGGCTCCCCCGCCCAAGCTCACTTTCGATGCCGAACTTGCAGACGCCGAACAGGGCGTTCGTCTTCCGGTATTTCTCGATAATGCCTCTGCAGTTCATCAGGCCGAAGCCGCTTCCCTTACTTTTCTTCAGCTCTTCGCGGTCGCCGTCGTCGTTCATACCGATGACTTTCGGATCGTATATTTTTTCTTCGGTCAGACGAAGCACGTCTTCCCGAGACAATCCGCGGCCGGTATCTTCCACCGAGATTTCCACATAGTCCTCCCGACACTCGGCGTACACCTTCACGCAGCCGCCCTCCGGCGTATATTTGCGCGCATTCTCCACCAGCGTGTTCAGCATAAAGAGGGTCAGTGCCCGGTCAGCTTTCACGCAGGCGTCGGTGGGCACCACTTCAAACGTCTGTCTGCGCATGTCGAACACGCGCTTGCCCTTATCCAACAGAGCGAACAACTCATCAAGCCCGAAGTTCTCCACATGGAGGCTCAACGCTCCTTGCTTCATCTTGATCCACAAAGCCAGAATGTCGTTGTATTCATTGATGGTTGTCACCAGTTCATCCATGTATTGGTATTTTTCCGCCCGAACCTCCGCTTGAGGGATGAGACCTTTGCGCGTCAGTTTACCCGCCTCGTTGGCCAAGCGATCTATGTAGGGATAAATGCCGTTGACAATGGCCAGGCAGGCCTTCTTCTCCAGGTTTCGGCGCTTATTGTCGGCGATATGGCGTTCGTAGATGTAGCGTTGCTTCTCCAGGCGGCGGTGCTCGTCGCCCAGAGTGATGGTGGCCATGCCATTCTCTAACGCCCATTGTACATAGGGGTTCAGTATTTTCAATATGGCCACCTCATCACGTCCCATGTGCAGATGTGGAAACGTTAATTCACGGTTCTCGATGTGGAAGTCTTTTGTGCCGAACAGGCTCTCCATATCGTCCGCCACAGCCCGGCAGATAGCATCGGCCACTTCCTCCTCCGTCTGTGCGTCGGCAGGAATGGAGGCGGTTATCTTCTGTCCGACATCCAGCAGGCATTGCAAGCGTCGTAAGTGGCGTCTGTTCCGCTCCTTCGATCTCCGGTTGAAAAACCAGAAGAAAACAAGCACGGTCACGATGCCCGCCACCACCGCCAGCGACCACAGGTTCAGCTGGTGCATTCCACGTTCCAAGGCTTCGTAACGACTCTCCAGTTCTTTGTCTTGACGGGTGTCGTCCAGGATATCCAGATAGATATTGCGGTTGTAATCCGAGCATTCCTTCCTGCCCAGCCCGGCATAGGCCACACTGAGTTGCTCACGGATGCGCGAGATCCATTCGGGCACAGTCTTCAACTTATGTTTCATCCACTCCTGTTCCACAGGCACAGCATCGCGCCGGTCGAACATCTTCAGGCGATCTAAGCTGTCGTTGCAGTGATAGTATTGCTGATGATGCTTGTTCACACAATCCAATGCTGTCTGTAACGTATCCAATGCTTCCCGGTAACGCCCGTGTTCGTTCAGATAGCGCCCTATCGAAACATACGTGCCCGCCTGTTGGTAGACATCACCATAGCGGACAAACTTCCGTAAAGCCAACTGTCCCAGCTGCAGGGGAAGAAGCGTGTCCACCGGCAGGCCGAATCTCTCCAACGCGTGTCCCCGCCTGTCAAGGAAAAACTTATACGCACGATCCGTAGCCATCAGTTCGGCCAGTCCCTGCACGCCCGCTGCCTCAAAGTAGAGAAATCCGGTGCGCGAAGCCGTCAGCCAGGTGGCATACAATTCATCAAACTCACGCAAGCTCCGCTCCTCCTCCGTCTGACCATCCACCAGCCCGGCCGCACCTCGCACATAGTGATAGTGCAACCATTGACTGGTATCTGCCGACAAATCCGCCACTTCGGGCACCTGCCTGATACACTCCAACGCCTCAGGACGCTGCTGTAAATAATAATAGTAGACCGCCGACACAAGGTAAAACTCCCCACGGGCATAGTCCAGCCGCTCGCGCCCGTGCCCTTCGACGAAAAGAGCGTCGTCTTCCGCAATACGCTCCATGCGCCGCAGGGCACTGATACGGCTGTCATAGAACTCCTTGTTCATGGCCGTGCGCTGATATACCCTCATCAGACCAATGTCGGCCACCAGCAGTTCCAACTCATTCCGAGTCTGCTCATACACGGCATGATACAGCCGCTCCGCTTTCTCATAATCCATCTGCATGAAGGCATGAAAAGCTTGGTTGTTGCAGGCTTCAGCCTTTCCCGAACGATAGAAACGCACGCTGCGTTCCGCCTGTGTTGCCGCCTCATGCAGCGAGTCCAGGTTTCTGTAGCGGAAACGATAGGCCTCACGATTCAGCGCATTCACCCGGTGCACCTCTCTCTCGGGAGCCATGCCCGTACACGAGACGACTGCTATACACATGCACAACAGGCATCCCCACGCTGCATTCCTCGTCTGCCGCTTCATTCCTTATCTCACGCCCAATGCCTCATCGCTGGCTATACATTGTTTCGTAGTACTTTTGATAATCGCCTGAAGTGACGTTATCCATCCAATCCTGGTTGTCGAGGTACCAACGCACCGTCTTCTCGATGCCTTCCTCGAACTGGAGGCTCGGCTCCCAGCCCAGCTCCTGCTGAAGCTTCGTCGAGTCGATAGCGTAACGCATGTCATGGCCCAAGCGGTCCGTCACATAAGTGATCAGGTTCATGTCCTCACCCTCCTTGCGCCCCAACAGACGGTCCACGGTGTTGATCACCACCTTGATGATATCGATGTTCTTCCATTCATTGAAGCCTCCGATGTTATAAGTCTCGGCAATCTTGCCGTTGTGGAAGATGACATCGATAGCCCGCGCGTGATCCTCCACATACAGCCAGTCGCGCACGTTCTCGCCCTTGCCATAAACAGGCAACGGCTTGCGGTGACGGATGTTATTGATAAAGAGCGGAATCAGCTTCTCAGGAAACTGATACGGGCCATAGTTGTTCGAACAGTTTGTCACGATGGTCGGCAAGCCATAGGTATCGTGGTAAGCACGTACGAAATGGTCGCTCGATGCTTTCGAGGCCGAATACGGACTGTGCGGGTTATACTTCGTCGTCTCATAGAAAAAGTCCTTGCCATAGGCCAGATGATGCTTGCCGGACGAGGCCTTCGTGGTAAACGGAGGCTCGACACCTTCGGGATGCGTCATCTCCAATGCGCCATACACCTCGTCCGTCGAGATATGGTAGAACCGCTTGCCCTCATATTTCTCCGGGAGGCTCTCCCAGTAGAGCTTTGCAGCCTGAAGCAGGCTCAGCGTCCCCATCACATTCGTGCGGGCGAAGGTGAACGGATCTTTAATCGAACGGTCCACGTGACTCTCGGCCGCCAGATGAATGATGCCGTCCACGTGTTCCTCCTGCATCAGGCGGTAGAACGCGTCGAAGTCGCAAATGTCCATCTTCACGAACTTGTAGTTCGGACGCTCCTCGATGTCTTTCAGATTGGCCAGGTTGCCCGCATACGTCAGCTTGTCCAGGTTGATGATGCGATACTCAGGATACTTGTTCACAAATAGGCGAACCACGTGGCTGCCGATGAAACCGGCTCCGCCGGTGATTACGATATTGCGTTTGAATGTTGACATGTTGGTGGTAGTTAATAAATTAACGGTTAATGGCTTGATACTTGAAGGGAGTCTCGAAGTCTTTCAGCAGCGGATGTTTCGTGTCCTTCTCACTCAGGATGGCTTTATTCGTCGGGATACGCCAGTCAATGCCCAGGCTTTCGTCCAAGATGCTGATGCCTCCGTCCGCCTCCGGATGATAGAAGTTGTCACACTTGTACTGGAACACCGCCGTCTCGCTCAGCACCGCAAAGCCGTGGGCAAAGCCCTGCGGAATGAAGAACTGCCGATGGTTTTCCTCCGTCAGCTCCACGGCCACGTACTGACCGTAAGTAGGGCTTCCCCTGCGGATGTCCACCGCCACGTCCAGTACCGCACCTCTAACGCAGCGCACCAGTTTGCTCTGTGTGTACGGCGGCCGCTGGAAGTGCAGGCCGCGCATCACGCCATAGCTTGACATACTCTCGTTGTCCTGCACAAACTGTATTTTACCGACTTTCTCATCAAACTCCCGTTGCGAGAAAGATTCGAAGAAATAGCCTCTCGCATCCTTGAAGATACGTGGCTCGATAATCACCACGCCCTCTATACTTGTTTTTATGACTTCCATTTGGTTAGTGATTAATCAGTAATCTAAAGATTCGGAGTTCCCGTCCGTTCCATTTCATTAATTACTTGCAGCAGATACTGTCCGTACTGGTTCTTCAGCATTGGTTGAGCCAGTTCGCGCATCTTGTCGGCCGTTATCCAGCCTTGGCGGAAGGCGATACCCTCCAAGCAGGCCACTTTCAGTCCCTGACGCTTCTCGATGACCTCGATAAACGTCGACGCCTCGCTCAGCGAGTCGTGCGTGCCTGTGTCCAGCCAGGCGAAACCACGCCCCAAGGTCTGGACTTTCAGTTCCCCATCTTTCAGGAACTCCTGGTTGACGGTGGTGATTTCCAGCTCCCCGCGTGCGGACGGCTTGATATTCTTGGCGATATCAACCACCTTATTCGGATAGAAGTACAGTCCCACCACCGCATAGTTCGATTTCGGCTGTTTCGGCTTCTCCTCGATGGAGAGGCAGTTGCCTTCCTTATCGAATTCCGCCACGCCGTAGCGCTCCGGATCGCTCACCCAGTAGCCGAACACCGTCGCCTTCTTCTCCTCTTCCGCTGTGCGCACCGCCTCCTTCAACATCGCGCTCAGGCCGTTTCCGTGGAAGATGTTGTCGCCTAACACCAGGCAGGCCGAGTCATCTCCGATGAAGTCCGCTCCGATGATGAACGCCTGTGCCAGTCCGTCCGGACTGGGCTGTTCGGCATATTCAAAGCGCACACCGAAGTCCGATCCGTCACCCAGCAGGCGCTTGAAACCAGGCAGGTCGTGAGGCGTGGAGATAATCAATATCTCACGGATGCCGGCCAGCATCAGTACCGAAATAGGATAATAAATCATCGGTTTGTCGAAGATAGGAATCAGCTGCTTGCTGATGCCCTTGGTGATGGGATACAGGCGTGTACCGCTACCACCGGCTAATACGATTCCTTTCATATCATATATTGCTTAATTATCTTATTTTTCTTCGCCATTTATATCTAAGTTTTCAATCTCCTCTGCAGACAATTGCGTATACTTCGCTATCATCTCCATTGGTACCCCGTCAGTTTTCATGCGTTTAGCCATCTCTATACGTTCTGTACTCCGTCCCTTCTCCATGCCTTGAACCATGCCTTGAGCCATGCCTTGAGCCATGCCCTGAGCCATGCCCTGAGCCATACCTTTCTCCATGCCACGGGCCATGCCCTTCCGCTCCGCGTCACTGACAATCGTTTTCTCCACACGCACTGCGTCCCAGAACTCATCATACCCCAGCAGTTGCGCGTCGCTGAAAGCCGACTCCTCAATCTGGTCCACCGCCTTCTTTATCTCCGGATTATCCATCAGATCCTGCGGTATCTGGCGCGTCTGCTCGTCAATCTCTGTCAGATAACGCAGCCACAGCACCTGCATCTTCTTCTCATGGAACGTGTGCGGCTTGAACTTCGGAAGTTCCACAAAGATGAAGCGCAGGCCGTCGATGATACGGTCCGAATGCTCCATGCACACGATGCGGTAGTCATGATAATACTCCTCCACCTCCGGGATAAAGACATCA